>JAHBTB010000011.1 GCA_019638795.1 Fimbriimonadaceae bacterium
CGTCCAAGCCGGCATCCTGATGGCCGCGGCGCTGTCGCCGCTGTATTGGAACTTGTTCGCCAAGATGCCCGAGCTCTGGTTCGACGCCGAGAGCTACTATCAGCACGGACCCCTCGTCCCGTTTGCGGCGGGCTACATCATTTACAAGAAGTGGCCCAAGATCATCCAGACCGACGCCAAACCAACTTGGTTTCCGTTGCTGCTGATGATCCCGCTGCTTCTGCTTGTGGTCGTCGCGGCGCGGACGAACATGATCGGCGTCGCGTCGGGGACGTTAATCCTCGTCCTCTTGCTGACTAGTTGGTGCCTGTTCGGCTTTCGGTGGGCTTTGAAGATGGCTCCCGGGCCGCTCTTCCTGGCGTTTGCATTTCCTTTCTGGAATGGGTTGATCGACAAATACACCCTGAACCTTCAGATTTTTTCAACCTCAGGCTCCTACTATATGCTGAAGTTGTTGGGCATGCAGCCTTTCCGGCAGGGGCCGACGGTCATCCAACTGCCAAAGTTTTCCCTCAATATTGCGGCTGAGTGTTCGGGCATGAAGATGACGCTCGCGATGATCGCGTGTGTCACATTTATCGCCCTCGTCTCCAACATCAAGTGGTGGGGCAAGATCTTGCTCGCCGTCATCGCCATTCCCCTGTCCCTCGCGATGAACTCCTTGCGCATCGGACTGATCGGCGTTTTCGGTAATGAAATGGGTCATGACGCCGGAATGTGGATGCATGACTACGGTAGCTACGGTGTCTTGGCCTTGAGCTTCTACATTCTCTACAAAGTCGCCCAGAAACTGGGGTGGGACGCGTGAAAACAATCTACTGGTCTTTGGTCGTCATGTTCTTGGCTTGTGGCCTGTATCGTATCTTCGGGCTCCAGATCCAGAACTTCAAGATGAAGGACGAAGCATGGCTATTGTCCATTGTTCCGTCGCAGGTCGAGGACTACAACGTGGTTCCGAGTGAGTTCAGTCCCAAGGCCAGCTACCGGATGGACGCAAAGACGTACACCGCATTGAAACCGATCGGTATCGCCGGGCAGACGTACCGTGGGCCTAGGGGGACTATGGACGCCGTTGTCATTGCTGGGGACCGGATGGAAAGCTTCCATGATCAGCGATGGTGCTTTGCTGGTCAAGGTTGGGAGGTCACGGATGAGAAGAAACAAACACTTGATGTCCCAGGCTATGGCAAGGTGCCGATGTGGACCATGAAACTCCGTCGAGGCAACGAAGAACCCCGTTTGGCGGCGTTCACCTTCAAGACCCCGGTCGGATTCCGTACTGAGTATCAAAAGGGACAGATCGACTACTTGGTCAGTGAGTTCAAGACAGGACACCCCAACGTGGGCTTCTCATTCCGTTTCATCGAAATGGACACGAGTATGTCGGAGAAGGACTTCTACGACTTCGTCAAGGCCTACTTCGTGACTTCGAAGCAGACTAGCAAGAACGTCCTTTGATCCGTCTTTTGGTCGGCGAGACATGAGGATCAGTCACATATCTCTGGGGCGGTTCCATCATTTCTCGTTGTGTCGTCTCCTGCACGAACGGGGGTTGCTAGAAACGTTCTTTGTCGCCTACCCCCAATGGAAGGTCAGGCCAGACAATCTCCCGATGGACAAGGTCCGTACGTTCCCCTGGATATGGGGCCTCTACCATTTGAGGCTTGGCAAAGAGGATCGCATCACCAAAGACCTTGCTCTATATGCTAGGAAATCATTGTCGAGATTCGCGGCAACCCGTCTCGGGAATACGACTGCCCTGGTAGCTATGTCGGCGAGCGGCCTGGAGGCAGGTCGTGAAATGAAGCGGCTCGGGGGAACCTGGTTTTGTGACCGAGGCTCGGCCCACATTCAATATCAGGACCAGTTGCTGAGAGAAGAGCATGCGAAGTGGTCGGTGCCCTATGAGCACATCGATCCTCGGGTGATTGAACGGGAGTTGGCCGAGTATGAAGAGGCCGACGCAGTATTGGTGCCCTCAGAATTTGCCCGAAGGTCGTTTATCCAGCAGGGGGTCCATGCGAACAAAGTCATCAAGATTCCGTACGGGGTAGATCTGCGAGACTTCTACCCCGGCGGAGGGCGTCCTGACGGTGTGTTTAGGATCCTCTTCGTCGGTGGCGTGACGCTCCAAAAGGGAATCCCTTACCTGCTTCAGGCAGTTGGCCGCCTTCATGGCGACGTCGAGCTGGTCATTGTTGGGGACGACAGCCTGATGCCGGCGGGTGTCCTCGGCCAATTTGACACTGCCAAGGTTCGTTGGCTGGGCAAACAGCCTCGGTCCGAAGTTCGGACGTGGATGCAGCAGTCGCACGTCCTGGTTTTGCCAAGTGTCCAGGACGGCTTTGGTCTCGTGATGGCGGAGGCAATGGCATGTGGTTGCACGGTGGTCGCCTCGCACAACACGGGCATCCACGACATAGTCGACGATGGTGTTGAAGGGTTTTCGGTACCCGTCGGAGATGCGGTTGCTCTGGCAGAGAGAATACAGTCATTGGTGGACGATCCGGCTATGACGCGACGTATGAGTGAGGCGGCCATCGCGAGGGTATCGCGGCTTGGCGGATGGAACACCTACGCAGACGGACTGATCTCTGCGCTGACGGAGGTAGGCGGACTTCACAAGACTCTCGTAAAGTAGCGAGTGGCGTCGGCAAATTTGCTCCGTTGATTTTACTGTTTACGCAAATCTGATATGTTGGCCTAGCATTCTTAATTACCGTCAGCTTCTGAGCTGGTGGAACAAGAAGCCCTAGGAGCCCTATGAAAGGTTTGAATGCATCTGTGTTCCGTGTCGGACTGACTGCCCTCAGCATGAGCGTGTGCTGCTTTGCCTCTGCCCAGCTGAACCTGTATGTTTCGACCCAAGGTAAAGACACATGGTCGGGGATGCTCAGTGCACCGAACTCAGCAGGGACGGACGGCCCCAAAAGGACTCTCGCCGGTGGGCGTGACGCTCTGCGGAAGATCCGAGCGGGCCAGACACCCGGTGGCGTGGTCAGTGCGGCAGAAGTCTCCGCCGCCAAGCGGACCTTTCTTGGTCGTGGAGCAACCGTGAACGTGGCGAGCGGCGTCTATGACGCCAAGAACCCCATCGTGTTCGACTCCCGGGACAGTGTCCCCTCGCGGCGCGTGACGATCACGTACAAGGCGACGACCAACCGGGCCGCGGTCCTTGACGCAGGCTATTCGGTGACCAACCTGGCCCGACCGAGTGCTGCATTTTGGACTACCGAAACCCGAGTCGACCCAAGTTTTCGGTCGCAGGTCTATGTCGCCGATATTTCCGGGGCGGGGGACATGGGACGGCTGACCTTCCGTATGCCGGGTTGGAACGCGATGTGGTCGGACGTGTCCTTCCGGTTGATCCCCAACTACAACCAGTCTGCGGAGCTGGTCATTGACAACGAAGCCATGCATCTGGCCCAATGGCCCAATGAGGGTGTCGTCGATATGAACGGGATGAACGGTGAGCCACGGTTCCACAATGGCCACGCCTTCATCACGCGACCCGGGCCGTCGAACAACTACTCGGACTCCAACTCCTCCAATTGGATCTATGAGTTCGAGGCCGACTTTCGGGGGCTCAAGACACCTGAGACGATTGACGCCAATTCCGACATTTGGGTCCGTGGGTGTATGAACGCCTCCAAGTTTAAGGAGTACTGGGAGCATGTGACCAAACTAGACTTCTCCGGCGGCCAGTCCGCCGGGCTGTTGCGGTTCGATCCTGTTGCCACATTCTATCAGACAAATGCCGGACGGCAGGTCTCAGGGAACGGTGAACCTGGACGATATACCATTGTCAACTCCCTCTATGAACTCGACGCTCCTGGTGAGTACTACATCGACCGTCTGAACAAACGGCTCCTCGTCATTCCGCCCGCAACCTTTGTTCCGGGTGTCTCGTCAGTCAAGCTGACAATGAACCAGCAGCCCATTATCCAGGCTAATGGCCTGCGTGGAGTCACATTTGACGGTCTCGTCTTGCAAAACGGACGCTTTATGGGTGCGTACTTCAAGGACTGCTACAACGTGACCTTCAAGAACGGTACCGTCCAAAATGTCGGTCACAACGGCGTCACGATTGATAATAGCTATCGGACCAACGTTCAGAGCAACGTCATCACCGACACCGGTCAGGGTGGCATCGACGTCCAGTCCGGGGACCGCGCGACATTGACCCCAAGTGGCAACGTGCTTGCAGACAATGTGATCAAGCGCTGGGGCCGCACGATGCGATTCTACACTGGCGCTGTCCGCCTAGACGGATGTGGTAACTCCATGCTCAACAATACGGTGGCCGACGGCATGGGCGAGGCGGTCGTTCTCCATGGTAACGAGCAGATCATCAGTGGTAACCACTTCTCACATACCACCTATGATGCTGGTGACTCTGGCGTCATTGTGAACGGACATGATGTGTCGGATCACGGCAACGTGATCAGCAACAACTACTTCGAGGAGATCCGATCCCTGCCCTATAGCACCTGGCCGGTGACCGCACTCTTTGTCGATGGCGCCGGCGGCGGTACAACATTTGACAACAACGTTGTCGTCGGGGCCGACAAGGCGGTGAACATCCTCGCCACCTGTGATATCAACGTTCGCAATAATGTGTTCATGAACGTGAGTGGCTACGCCGTCCGTGCGAGCAGTTCCCCCTTTGCCCCAAATGGAAACTATGTGACCCGAGCGAACCAGATGCCGTGGCGCGGCAGCCTGTGGTCAAAGAAGTATCCGAACCTGGCCGACTGGTTGTCGACCCTGACTCCTGCGCCACGTCACTACAATATCTCGAACAACATCTACGTCAATTGCGGAGTCGGCCTTGCGGACAAGGTGAGCTGGGGCAAGGTGTTTGCTGTTGGAGGCGTAAACCACTACAATGTAGACCAATCAGTCTCACCATTCGTTGACGCTCCCGGTGGCAACTTCACCCTGAGATCCGACAAAGTCGGTTTGGTTCCTGGTTGGACGCCACTGAACACCGACACAATGGGTTCTAGGACGATCCCGGACGGAACAGGCTCGGAGTTCTAGCCGAAGTCGGCACCAGAATTGACTATGGTCAGGCCGAAGTTATCGGCTTGACCATAGTCAATTCTGGGTTCCTCCGTTTCACCAAGGCATTGGACATCCAAAGGAGGGTGACAAACGCAATGCAAACCAATGGGGCGAAGCCAAGGATTTGGCTCGTGATTGTTGCAATAGATCCCTCAGTAAAGGTCATCGTGGCCTGGAACATGATGCCTAGGGCAGCAGCATTGAACATAAGAGTATGGCCAAAGATGGTCCGATAGACCGAAATCATGACAAGTGCAAGAATCATTGACACAAAGAAGATGCCTGACCATCCATAGGAGATCAGTGCGTCAGCAGTGAATCCCATCGAGATCTGCGTCCCATAGTCGCCGTAATTGACCAAACCCGTTCCCTTATGGGCAAGAAAGTTGGTGGTGCTGACGAGCGGCTTGTCTCGGTTAAAGATGCTGGGTGTGGCCAGCCGGAATCCCCAGATCGTAGTCTCGGCACCGAGAGGCTCCTTATCAAGATTCGAAGCGATGAGTGAGTCGATAACTGGGAGTAGAGTCAACCGGTCAAGCGTCCGGTTGTCTGGAAGGCCACGATAATAATAAAGCCTACGAGTGCTGTAAAGTCTCTTGGCCGCTTCACGATCCTTCTTCGAGACGTACAGCGACTTGTCTGTCATGAACCTACCCAGTAAGGACATGGCCTTGGGAAGCCGTTCTTCTAGTCGGCCTTCACGGAATTCAGACCGTCCGTACAGGGCAAATGGAGAGAACGTCGTTTGGTAGAAAACTAACAGTACAGCGAACACCAAGACCTCGCCTAGTCGGAATTTATGCCGGAACAAGAGCGCGGTGAGACCAATGATGAGGACGGGGCCAATAAAGTTCTGGCGTGAAGCATTGACCGTGGCAAAGAGAAACTCAAGAACGAGGGCGGCGACGAGGAGCGGGCTAAAGATGCGCTTCTTGTCTAAGATAGATGCCGCGGCGAGGAGGCTCATGCCGATTAGGGCGGCATTTGACACTGTGCGCGCGAACCCGTAGGTGCCACCAGATTGGAAGTAGCGGGTAACGGGCATGGCGAGAAGAAAAACGATTGCTACGGTTGAAGCGCTGAGCGTCAGTAGGCCGATCATCCTCAAGCGCTTGGAGTCTAGGCGTGGTGGCAAGATTGACCGCCATGACTCATACTTGAAGAATCTGAGTAGAACCGCGGCGGCCATAAAGCCTGCCATACCGATCACGCAGGCCAGCATTGTGGGGACCGGGGCGAGCAGATCCTTGTCCGGTGCTTCCATGATCACCGTCTTGATGACCTGGCCAAGGCCAACATGAATGGTGGCGCAGACTGAAATGATGAAGCCGCCGATGCTAAACGGCCCGCCCAACAGGTGAATCGTGGTCCAAGCAAAGGCACCATAGAGCATCACCAAGAACGCAAAGGTCACATCGGTGCCGATGGCAAGTTGCGCGAGGAAGAAGACAACGAAAAACGTTGCCGCCAACACATGCCTGACTGGAAGCCGTCGGCGGGCTGGCGTGAGGTCGGTCAACTGTGTCGCTGCTGCCATGCTCTTGTGGTTCATTATGGCTGAGAACGGGCTGGTCATCCCTTGGGATCGCGGGTGAGCCAGGCTTTCAACCTGTCGGGGGGCCGCGTCACCTGCAGCAGAAATGCTGAGGGCTTCATCTCGAGCAAGTGACAGCCGGTGGGCACAATGACTGTGATCATCGCGACCTCGGCCGCCGCCATAAGCGTTGCGGCGCCCTCTATTCCAAACCTCTGGGCCACAAAGAACGTGGCCACGCAACACCCAAACATCGTGAGGACGTAGGCTGTGCTGGCTTTGGCCGTACGGTTGATCGACAGCAGTCCGGCGGCAAGCGGTGACCAAATCGAGTTGAACACGGCGGCAAGAAGCATCGCGGTCAAGCTCCAGAGGTCGATCGTCTTCGTCTTTGTCCAGAAGTGATAGAAGGGCGGTCCGACCACCATCATCAGGGGCAAGAAACAGACTGCGATCCAAAAGGCCCTTTGCGTGGTGCTCAGGATCAAGGCACGGGCCCTGGTTATCTCACCGGCCCCGTACATCCGTGAAAACTCAACCGCGGTGGAGAATCCCAGTCCGCCAACGACCTGGTTGGACACCCGGGCCAACTTGCGCGAACTGGCCAACACGCCGCCGGTCGCCGCCCCGGTCGCCAGGGCCAGTGCCTGCGCAAATCCTTCGACACTGAGGATCGAGGCACCGGAGTACACGGTGATAAAGAATGCGGGCCGCATCATTTTGACCGCGATATCACGGTCGAAGTGCTTGTAGCCTGGCCGCAACCACGTGTTGATGCGCCACATGTCCCAAGTGCTGACGCTGTACACGAGGAGTCGTGAGGCGAGGACCGCGATGGCCAGCCAAACCATGTGCGGAGGCAAGCTGACGCCGATCAGCAACACGATGGTTTCCAGGGCCCGCTGGATACTTTGGGTGTACTGATACCGGGAAAAGTGGTGCTCGGTCTGATACCCGGCGAGAATGAAAGTCCCTTGCTGACTCAGCAGGGCGTTGAGGCCGAAGACCGCGATCACGATTTGCGCCTCCCACCGGGGCGTTGCAGTCAGCTTGAGGATTCTTTCGGCGTCAAAAAACGGCAAGACGACCAGCATGAGTAGGGCTATCGCCACCGTGATGACGGTGACGGTGAGCCACGTGGACTGGTAGATCGCCTTGGCCCTGGCCTTGTCGCCTCGACCCATGAGCTGGGTGATCTCGCTGACGGTCGCTGTCCCGAAGCCCATGTCGCCCAGGGTGAGGTAGGCGGGGACGCTGATTATGATCGACCAGTCGAAGTAGACGTCCGCGCCCCACTTCCGGCTAGCGACAAATTGGAGCAGGAAAGCCGACACAAATGCCACGGCTTGATTGACCAGCGTCGCGGCAAAACTCCGGTTCAGGCGCTTCCTGACGAGCTCGTCGTCCTGGGGCGTCTGGATCGGGTCGGGGGTCATTCCTGTCAATTGTGTCGGTATGTAGGTTCGGTTTATGCACCTGTGCTAGGGTCGAGCGAATCCCGATTATGGTATATTGGTGGACGCCTGCCGGTACGTCCGCGCGAGAGGTTCAAACGTGAGCGAGTCAAAAGAACGGATTCTTACTCCCAGCATGGCCGACCTGAGCTACAAGGAAGTCATTGGCGTCATCGGTCGGCGGAAGTGGATTGTCCTAGGCAGCATCGTCGCCGGCGTCGCGGTCGCTGCTGCAGTTTGCCAGTTTCTCATTAAGCCCGTTTGGGTGGCATCGGCACAATTGCTCGTTCCCGGACGAACGATCGCAGGTGGGGGCGTAGGCACCGGCCTGATCGACCAACTCGCCGAGAACCCGATCAACAACTACGACGTCCTCACCCAGATCCAGTTGTTGCAGTCTCAAGAAGTCATTTTCCGGGTCTACAACGAAGCCGGCGTCCAGATTCCTCGGACGTTCCGCGAAGCGGAGGACGCCCCGAAGATCGACGTCTTCCAACAGGGTGACACCCAGGTGCTCATCGGCCGGGTTTCGGCCCCGACGGAGTCGATCGCGACGAAGATGGCCCAGGCCCTGCCTATCGTCTATCAGCAGTACATCCAGACGAAGGCCGAAGAAGTTGTCAATGGGTCCATCAGCTTTTTGAACACCCGAATGGAAGAAGAGAAGAAACTTCTCGAGGCCGCCCGGACCGACTTGGCCGAATACCAGCGTCAAAACAACGTCTCTGTTTCCGCAGTTGAAGTCCAGTCCACCTCTACTCTGATCCAAAACGGCCAGGCCGAAGTACGAGCTGCCGAAGCTGGAGTCCAGGGGGCTGAGTCGGCCCTGGCAAAGACACGCGAGGAGCGGGCCGCAATTCCTGCGACCGTGACCCTGCCCGTGACCCGGTCGAACGTCGCCCTGATCGACCAGGAGAAGCGGAACCTTCAGACCTTGCAGACTCAGTTGGACGGCTTGCTCGCCCAGTACCTGCCCGAACACCCGCTGGTCAGGGCGGCCAAGGCGCAAGTCGACGGCCAGAAGGCGTATCTTGCCTCCATTCCACTCGAGGTCAAGGAACAGCAGGTCGTGCGCAACCCGCAGATCGACGCTTACGATCTTCGAGTCGCCCAAGCCGAAACCGACCTTGCCGCGGCAAGGTCCAGGCTCAGCACGCTCCAGGCCAAGCAGCGGGAGATCGAGGCGAGGAAAGGCACCGAGGCCGACACGGTCAAGGGCCTGACCGATAAAGAGCGGACGGTCGCCAACCACGAGACTTCCATCCAGCAGTTGAAGTCGACGCTGGACGCCCTGATGCTCAAGAAGAACAACCTTCAAGCACCCCAACAGCTCAACCGGTCGACCCTGGCCGAGCAGACCCAGCCCAACTGGCCCGTCTATCTCGGCGCCGGTGCGGTGGTCGGCCTGTTCCTCGGCGTCCTGGGTGCCATGGTCCGTGACTTCAACCAAGACAAGGTCATGGGCGGCTCGATGGCGTCGACCATCGCGGACAGTTACGTCCTCGCCAGGGTCCCGCGACGCTTGGCCAGCGCCAAGCCGATCATGACCACCGCCGGTGAAGCTCTCAGCTTTGAGTCGTACCGGATTTTGCGGACAAACCTGGTTTCTGGAGAAGGTGGCAAGGGCCTCAAATCGGTCGTCGTCACTTCGACCAGCGCGGGCGAAGGCGCGTCGACGGTCGCCGGCAACCTCGCGGTCGCCTTGGCCCAGGAAGGCAAGAAGACGGTCCTGCTCGACGCCAACATGCGTAACCCGGTGCAAGACCGATTGTTTGACGTCGCGCCGAACGGCGGTCTGAACCAGGCCCTGTCCCAAGGCACCGACGCGGCCAGCTTGACCATCGACACGTCGGTGCCGAACCTGAAGGTTCTCGTCGCCGGTGGCAAGTCCGCCAACGCGACCGAAGCCTTGGCCAGCCCAGCGATGGACGCGGTGCTCACCAGCCTCAAGGGCTCGTTCGACTACATCGTCGTCGACGCGCCGGCCGCGTTCACCACTGCCGACGCCCACGAGGTCGGCCGCAAGGTCGACGGAGTGCTCTATGTGGTCGAGTCGGGCAAGCCTTCGCGCTCGCAGTTGGCCGAGAGCATCGCCATGCTCCGCCATGCGGGTGGCAAACTCCTTGGCCTAGTCATGAACAAGGACAAAGGCGCCGCCGACCGCCTCTCGTGACCGGCGACGTCGGATACGAAACGACCGCCTCAGGACTGATCGTCCTGAGGCGTCTTTCTGTCACCCCAGGCCCCCGACGGACCGTCTTCTTCGACCGCGACGGCGTGCTCAACGTCGACCGGGGTTACGTGGGGTCCCGTGAGGACTTCGAGTGGAGGCGGGGTGCCGTCGAGGCGGTGGAGTTGGCCCACGGGCTGGGCTTTTGGACTGTCGTGGTGACCAACCAGTCCGGGATCGGTCGGGGTTACTTTTCCTCCGGGCAAGTGGTCGAACTGCTCCGTTGGATCATGGAGGTCGTGCCGCTGGACCTGGTCCTGGCCTGCCCGCACGGGCCCGACGACGGATGCCCCTGCCGAAAGCCCAAGCCGTTCATGCTCGAACATGCCGACCAGCTCCTTGGTGTGGTCAAGTCAGGTTCGTTCCTTGTCGGCGACATGGACCGCGACGTGGCGGCGGGGCGGGCCTTCGGTGTCCCGGGCTACTTGGTCGACGACTCACCGCTGGACACCTTTATCGCCCCGCTCCTCAGCTCTGCAGGAACCTCTTGACTTCTTGCGCCCGGTGCTTCGGCAACACTAAGACACGGCCCTCGGTCACGACGACGACCAAGTCTTCGACCCCCAGCAATGACACGGTCTGGTCTGTGCCGTGGACGTAGACCGTGTTGCCGTTGGCCTCGATCATGTGCGCCTGGCCTTGGACGACGTTCCCCGCGTCATCGGCCTCGTAGGACCGGGCCAGGGCGTCCCAAGCCCCCAAGTCGTCCCATTCAAACTCGGCCGGCACCACGAAGACTGGGTCCGCCCGCTCCATCACGGCGTAGTCGATCGAGAGGTTGGGCAGGCTGGCGAACACTTCGTCGGCCCGCTCCTGCTCCCCCGTCCTGATCAGTTCGGCCAGGGTGCGGGTCGTCGTGGCGACGTCCGGCGCCTGGCGGTCTAGCTCGCGCATGAATGTGGCCAGGGTGTAGAAAAACATCCCCGAGTTCCACAGGAACGTCCCGGCCGCGAGGAACTCCTCTGCCGTGGCCAAGTCGGGTTTTTCGCGGAACCGGACCACCCGGAGGGCGCTTCCCGACGGCTCGCCGGACTCGACGTACCCAAACCCCGTTTCGGGTCTGGTCGGGCGCACTCCGATGACGGCGATGCCGCCATGGGCCTCGGCTGCCTCCATCGCTTTGGTGACGGTGGACTGGAACCCGGACATCGGGTGGATCCTTTGGTCAGCCGTCAAGACCGCGACCGTCGTCTCGGACCAACCTCCTGGTTCGGCCGCCATGAGACTGGCGGCGACCCAAACAAGGCATCCCAAGGTGTTTCGTTTGCACGGCTCGGCCAGGATGTTCTCCGCTGGAAGTCCGGGGACGGCTGACAATGACCCTTCCACCAAGTGGCGACCCGTCGCAATATAGGTGGCGTCCAGGCCGGCAACGGCCGCCCCCCGCTCGACCGCTTCCGCAATCAATGGCTTCTCGGGGGAGGCCAAGTGCAAGAACTGCTTGGGTCTCTCCTTGGTCGAGACCGGCCAGAACCGCTCTCCAGAGCCACCCGCCATGATCACCGCGACGCGCTTCATTCTTTCCGTCGATACCCCCCTTTGAGGAATCGGTCTCCACTGAAGACGACCTCCCGGGGGTTTTTCCAGGAGAACGTCCCTTCGACCTTTTCCGGAACGAAGGATTGGGCGATGGCAGCCAGAGGGAGTCCGTCGGGTGGTTGGATGTCGGTCACGACGATCCGGTTGCCCGAGACGGTGTACTTACCTCGAAAACTCACTCCACCGGCGACATCAAGGGTAAAGACGGCCGTGCCGTCCGGCGCCAGTTCGACAGTGCGACGGCCCACGCCTTCGGACACCCACGTGCCGACCAGGCTCGGTTCAGTACAGGCGACCAGGAACCCGGTGGCAAGCAAGGCACCGGCAAGGGCCAAGCGTTTCATGGGTTCAGTGTATCCTTGGGCCGATGCCGACGAAGCGGCCTGCCCGGTCTGCCTCCCGGCGGACTGTCGAGGTTCTTGACCGTCTGGAAAGCGTCTACGGCCGTCAGCGCCATGTGCCCCGCTTTGCCCCCATGGACGAGCTTGTTTGCTGCATGCTCAGTCAACACTCCGCCGACGTGAACAGTTTCCCGGCCTTCACCCAACTCAAGGAGCGGTGGCCCGAATGGCCCGCCTTGGCCCAGGCCGACGTCACCGATGTGGTGGCGACGATCAAGAACGCGGGTTTGGCCAACCAAAAGGGCAAGGGCATCCTCGCCACCCTGCAGGCCGTCAAGGAAGCCTTTGGCGACTACACCCTCGAACCCCTGCGGAGTCGTCCCGTCGAGGACGGACTTGGCTTCTTGCGTGGGTTGCCAGGGGTCGGGCCCAAGACGGCCGCGATCGTCATGTGCCTGGCCTTCGGCAAACACGCCGTGCCCGTGGACACGCACGTCCACCGCGTCTCCCTGCGGCTTGGGCTGGTCCCCGACGGGACGACAGCAGAGCGGGCCCACAGCCTGCTCGACCAGGCCGTCCCCGTGGGCAAGGCCTTCCGATTCCATGTCACCCTGCTCGACCACGGCCGGCAAACGTGCTTTGCCAAGGCGCCGCTCTGTGGGTCTTGCGTCGTCCGAGATTTGTGCAGCTACCGCCCTCCGGCGAGGAAGGGGTCTTGACCGAGGCGGAGGCGGCGGCCGTCGCCCGGGTCGAGGCAGTGTCAGGGCGCGACGTGGGCCCCCACTGGGCTGACTGGTCCCGTGACTGCGCGAGGCCGGTCGAGGCGCTTCATCGCCTCGAGCGTTGGCTGGGGCACCTGTCTTCACCAGGCCTGATGCTGGACCACTGGGTGGCTGTGCCCGTCTTGGCCAGACTGGCGACCGCTGTCCTGGGTGCGAGCCACCACATCGCCGACGTCGTCGCGCAGAACCCAGAGGCAGGTGCGATCCTGACGGACCCGTCCGAACTCCGGGCCCCGCTGTCAGCCGAGGCCTTGACCGCCGAGTCGGCCCGCCTTTTGGCAAGCACGGTCAGCTACGCCCACAAGCTGGACCGCTTGCGGTTTCTGAAGCAACGCGAGACGCTGCGTCTCGCCGCCCTCGACTTGGGCCGGCTTGTGGACGAGCAGACGGTGTGGCGCGGTATCAGTGACCTCGCGGACGTGGTCGTCGCCGCTTTGCGCACCGAGGTCTGGGCGCAATATGCCACCGGGCGGGAGGTGTCGCCAACCCCACCATTTTCCATCGTCGCGTTTGGCAAGCTGGGGGGGCAGGAACTCAACTACAGTTCGGACATCGACCTTGTCTTCGTCCTTGAGCCTGGTCTCGACGAAGATCAGACTAAGCACGCCTACCGGGCATGTGAACTCTATCGGTCGGCGCTTGCCGATAAGATGGGGCGAGGAGACTTATACAGAGTCGATCTGCGACTCCGGCCGTTTGGGTCGCAGGGGCCGATCGCCAGCCCGATGGGGGTTTATGAGTCGTACTACGACAAGTACGCCGAGACATGGGAGCATCTGGCCCTTTTCCGGTCCCGGGCCGTGGCCGGCCCACCCGAGGTGGCGGCGGCATGGGAGGAAATGCGCACGGCGATCGTCTTCAACCGGGTGCGGAGCGACATGGCCCTCGAAGGGCTCGTCGCGATGCGGGGCCGCATCGAAGAGATCGGCAGTGAACGCGACCTCAAGAGGCGGGCCGGCGGCATCCGTGACGTCGAGTTCCTGGTCCAGACGATGCAAATGGTTTTTGGCGGGCAAAGTCCCGAATGCCAACTCCGCGCCACCGTCCCCGCAATCGCCGCCTTGGCCCGTGCCGGATATCTACGGGCCGAAGACGCGGCGGCCTTGGCGGAGGCGTACGTCTTCTTCCGTCAGACCGAGCACCGTTGCCAAATCGTCGGCAACCTCCAGACCCACGAGATCCCTGCTGAACCGGCCGAACTGGCCGCCCTCGCCCACGCCATGTCGTTCGACAGCGTCGAGGGGTTCTCGCGGACACTGGACGGCCATTTCGTGGCGGTGCGCGGACTCTACGAGACACTGATGCCAGGGGGCGGGCCGCGTGTGCTGGGTGCCAAACAGATTCCCGCCGTCCGCAACTGGATCGACCGCCTGCCGGCCAAGGCGGCGCTATGGGCCAGCCTTGCCGAGAACCGTGACAGCTTGGACCGGGTCGTCCGTCTTGCCGAGGACGCCCCTGAGCTCACCACAAAGTTGGCGACGTCGGCAGTTGTGACCGAGGCCGTGATCAGCGGGGAAGTCCTCGAACAGCCGGTCGGGCTCGACCTGTCCGGTTTGCAGGCCGAGCCACCAGCTTCCCGGGCGGTCCGGGCCGCCATCGACGCTTGGCTTGCCGCGGTCGTGCGGTGGTGCCTTGGCGCCGGCCCCGTTCTCGGCGAAGCGCTCGCCACGCGTGACGACGCCGTGATCCGCGAACTTGCCGAGGGCACCGGACTCGACGTCGTCGCCTTGGGAAGCGCGGCGTCGCAGGACACGTCGGTGCAGTCCGACGTCGACTTGGTCCTGCTGTGCCGGGACGATGTGGACTGGGCCGTCGCCGAGCGGTCTGCCCAGACTTTGCTCGCCGCCGTACAGGCGATGCATGCCGCCGGAGACACGCTGGAGGTCGACGTCCGCCTCCGTCCCGAAGGTCGGAAAGGCCACCTTGTCGCCAGCCACGAGGCGTTCCGCCGCTACGAAGCCGGCGCGATGGAACTTTGGGAGCGGTTCGCCCTCGGGCGGTCGCGCCTCGTCATTGGCGACGCCGCCGCCATCGAGTCGGTGCGCCAGGCCGCATATGGCCGCTACATCGGGAGCGAGGACTTTGCGGCCCTCGCCCACATGAAGCGCCGGATCGAGAACGAGCGGGTGAGCCCCCGCGAGCGGACCCGGCACCTGAAACTGGGTTCGGGGGCCCTGGACGACGTCCATTGGGCCGTCCAACTCCTCTTGATGGCGAACCCCGAGGTGGCGCTGGCTTGCGGGTCGGCCCGGCTCGACCGTCGGCTTGAGGCCTTGGCCGACGCCGGAGCATTGGCCGAGTCAGACCGGCGAACCCTGGCGGCGGCCCATGCGTTTCTCAACGACCTGCGTGCGCGGGTCTCGTTGCTGGGGTACCCGGCCGACATCCTTCCCGAGAACCCCGACCGACTCCAAAGGATCGCGGGCCTCTTGGGGGTCGCCGACGGCAACGAGGTCATCCGTCGGCATGCCGACCTGACCACGGCGGTCAGGCAAATCCTGGACGACGTGGTCCGGGGTTGCTGCGCCCGGCAAGGTTGACGGGTGCCACAATGGCCAAGTCAGGAACGTGACGCATGGTCGCAGTCGCCGTCTATCTGGTCGCCTACCTCTTGGGCTCGGTGCCGTTCGGACTCCTCGTCGCCCGTGCCCATGGCGTCGACATCCTCTCGACCGGTAGCGGCAACATCGGAACGACCAATATCGGTCGGGTGCTGGGGAAGGGGCCTGCGGCCCTTGTTTTTGTCCTCGACGTCGCCAAAGGGCTTGTCCCGCCGCTCGTGGCCAAGTCCTTGGTCGCCGACGGAGTGTGGGGAATATCCACTGCCGACCATGCCGTTCTGGTCGGCCTCTGCGCCATTCTCGGTCACACCGCCAGCCCGTTCTTGCGGTTCAAGGGAGGCAAAGGCATCGCGACGGGGTTGGGGGTCCTCACCGCCGCGACCCCGGGGGTCGCGGGGACGGCCCTCGGCTCGTTCATCCTGCTCTTTGCCCTGACCCAGACCGTCAGTGTCGCCAGCATCGCGTCCGTCATCGGCATGGTCGCCGGGGCCGTCGTGCTCCGCCAGTCGCATCTGTGCGTGGTGGTCTACTCCCTGTTGGCCGCTTACGTCGTCTTCAAGCATAGAGCCAACATCGTCCGACTCACCAAGGGCGAGGAACCGAAGTTCAAGTTCAAGAAATGATGTTCACCGAACGCGTGATGGCGACGCCTTGGGTGTTCGCCTTGGGTTGCCTGGTCTGGGTGCCCGTCGCGGTGTGGACTGTGTCGATGGTCGGTTGGATGGTCCACGGGGAAATCGAAGCCTTGTACGGTGTCTTGGCTCTGGCCGCGATTTACGCCATGGCCTATTTGACCACACGCCCACCAGACCCGGTCTTCTCACCGTTCCTCTTCGTCGGGGTCTTGGGGACGGTGGTGATGTACCCGGTCTTCCGCAGGTCGTTCGAGGGGCGAGCCAACCGGCGGATCGACCTCGACCTGATCGCGGGGGCCTACGAGACCCTGGCGGTCAAGCCTGACAACGTCGGTCCCCGTATCCGTATGGCCGAGATCGTCGCGTCCCGGGGGATGTATGCGACCGCCGTCCAGATCTTGGAGCCCTGCGTCCCGTCGATGGCGGCCACGGTCTTTCCCAATGAACTCAAGGCATACGCGAGTTGGCGTGCTGCCGCCTGGGACGCGAACGCCTACGCCCCGTTACCCTGTCCAGCATGTGGGATGCGCAATCCGCCGGGTGAGTTGTATTGCAGGCGGTGTCGCGGCCCGTTCGTCCTCGACCGGGCCAGGGTGGCGTGGCTTGGGTCTGGTGTCAGCCGCCGCTTGTTGTCGTCTTGGTTGGTCGGCACCTTGGTCGTCGTCGGTGTTCCTCTTGTCGCGCAGAGCGGCTGGCCGCCCGCCGTGGTGTTCGTCGTCGTGGTGTCCATGATGGTGTCGGGGCTCTATGTCTTGGTCAAAGCCTTTGGGGAGCGTGGAGTTTGAGAATCCTCAAACGCCTCGATACATATGTGTTCCGCGACTTATTCCTGCCTTTACTCGCGGGAACTCTCGTCATGGCGTTGCTCTTCGAGGCCAACGAGTTCATCGCGCTGTACAAGTACCAAATCAGTCAGATGCCGCCCCTGGCGATCGTCCAACTCGCGGTGGTGAAGCTCCCGGGCTGGCTGACGCTGTCCCTTCCCGGTGGGCTCGCCTTTGCCGTGGCGCTGGTGGTCTCGCGCCTGGTGCGGGACAGCGAACTGACCGCGATGCGGGCCGCGGGCATCCCGATCCGGCGGGTGTTGGTGGCGGTCTTGGTCGTGGGCGTCTTGTTCTCGGGGGCCAGCATGCTCCTCATCGAGCGCGTCGTGCCCGCGGCGAGCAAGAAATTCATGAAGCTGAGCCAGGAGTTCGCCCTGGTCGCGGCAAACCCACGGTTTGAGAGCAACGTGATGATCAAGTTGCCGCCCTATACCGCGCGGTTCGGCAGTGTCGCCCGGACGAGTGACCGCGCCCTGGACCTCAAGGACATCCTGCTTGTCGAAGAACCGGCGCCCCGTAGGCTCTGGATCACGATGGCGGACTCGGGCACCTACCGTGACGGGGTCTGGACGTTACGGGGGGCACGGTTCTTCGCCGTGGAAGACACGGCCTTGGTCTCGTTCAAGACATTGAGCGACTTCAAGGTCAACCAGAAGATCGAGGTTCCCGACCTGTTCTCGGCCAGTCTGCCCACCGACGAGACGATCGAGCAACTGTGGAAGCAGATCCAGGAGGACAAGCGGCTCGGTCGGAGCACCCGCAAGTATGAAGTCCAGTTCTATGCCAAGTTTGCCAACGCGGCGTCGTGCTTCTTCATCGCCCTCGTCAGTGCCGTCGCCTCGGTGAGGGTGGCCCGATTCGGCGCCTTTGCCGGCGTCTTCGTCAGCCTGGTGATGGCCGTCATGTACTTCAACATGTACGTCGTCGCCACCGACATCATCGGCCAGCATGGCTGGCTCCCACCTCTCCCCGCCGCTTGGCTCGCCAACGTGGCCTTTGGGGTGATCGGCCTTGCCCTGGCGGCACGGATGGAATGAGGGGCGGCCTCTTTGTGCTTTTGGCCCTTGCACCGGTGGCGGTGTGCGGCCAGGTGGGGCTGGCATTGCCCAAAGCGGTCAAGGCCTTCATGTCACGTCAGGTGAAGCGGTTGCCGCCCGCGCAGCCCGACGGCGACGACACCCTGCGCATCATCGAGAGCCATGGCCTGCGGTTTGAGGGCGACAAGGTCGTCGCCAGCGGCGGTTTCCGCGCCCGCCTCCGGGGATATGAGTTTTGGGCAGAGAAGGTCGAGGGTGACCGGGTCTCAAACGTCTTTGTGCTGGATGGCGACGCCCATGTCGTCGGCAAGGCAGACCGGCTGGCGGCGGAGCGGCTTGTCGTGGATTTTCGGGACGGTTCGTACCGGATCTTTGAGGGCACATCGGAAGTCAGCCCGGAGCATTCAAAGGGCAGAGTGACGGGGCCGGTCTTCGTGACCGCGAAGGAAGGGCGGGGCAAGGGCGGGTTCTTTGTCGGTACCGACGGGCATGTGACGACCTGTGAATACCTGTCGCCGCACTTTTCCATTGAAGCCGAGCGGACAGAGGTTGTCGCCGACCGGTTTGTGAAGCTCCGCCATGTCCGGGTCAAGTTGTTGGGGCGCACTATCCTCACGCTCCCCGAGTTGGTGATCCCCCTGGAAGAAAGTGCCCGGCGTCTTGTCCCGGAGATCGGCCAGAGCCAGGACGAAGGGCTGTTTGTCAAGGCCAAGTACTTCATTCCGACCGCGGGGCTCAACTACCTGATCGCGCGGCTCGACTACATGACAAAACTCGGGCTGGGTACGGGCCTTGACTATCGCTATCAGGACAGCCGCACAACCGGTGGGGCGACTCTCTATTCCATTCTTGGCAATGACAACACATTGACCGGGACTTGGGCGCACCGACAGATGTTCGGTTCCAATGTCCTGTCATTTGAAAACACTTACCAACGAAACAACTATCTCACCGCCCCTGACTCGACTCTGTGGAGCTCTCGGGCGCAGATGTCGTTTAACGGCCGTCAGGGTTCGACAAACATCGGGTTCTTTCGTAACAGTTCGTCATCCAGCGGGTTCGATTCGACAAACCAATCCATCAACTTTGGTCATTCTTACCGTTGGAACGCGGGCCTGAGCACCAGGCTAGACCTCAATTTCAGTGAGAACAAGTACGCGACTGGAGGGACGACCCAGTCGGACAACGAGCGGGTGGACATCCGGTTTTTGGCCACGCAAGAATGGAAGCCCCTGACCGCCGAGTTCCAGTACCAACGGTCCGTGTCGGTCGCGGGGACGTCTGACTTGGGCCGCCAGTCCGACCGGACACCTCAATTGAGTCTGAGGTCGGACACAGGAAGGCTCTTTGGCTCGAAGTGGCCCCGTGACCTTGCCCGGTTCACTGCTGAGATCGGCGAGTACATCGACACCAGCACGCAACGGCCCCTGACCCGCATGAACTGGGACACCCAGTCCCACCTGATGACCTCGCGAGGGCGAAGCAGTCTCGACTTGAACGGGAGGTTTGAGCAGGGCCTCTATAGCGACGACACCGCCCAGTACGTCTTGGGTTATGACGCACGATGGAGCTACGAATACGCGGCCCGGTCGAGTTTCAACTTCAGCTATCGTAATCTGAAGGGGGTCGGGTTCACCCCGTTACCCATCGACCAGACAAGCCGATATGACGCGGTGTCCTTTGACCAGACTTACCGGCCGGGACGAAACTGGACCTTCAGCCTCCAAACTGGTTATGATGTCTACCAGGGTGCTCAAGGCCAGGTGCCTTGGCAGACCGTCGGATTCTCAAGTGTGTACAACCCAAACCCGGCGACACGGGTGCAATTCTTCAGCAATTACGACACCTACAGTCGCGCTTGGAGCACATTCCGACTGGACGGCGTGTTCCCCCTGGGCGGCGCACGGGTCAACCTTGGGGTCCGCTACGACGGGTTGCGCTCACAATGGGCGGCGTTCAACGTGCAGATGTTGGGAATCAAGAGAGGGAAGTTTGAGCTGGGGTTCCTGGCAGGTTATAACGGATACACCCAGCAGCTTGAGGCGCAACAGTACCAACTCAAGTACGATCTGCATTGTGGTGAGGCCGTGCTCGAGATCAGCGACAACCGGGCCGGTTTCCGCTCGGGTCGGACAATCGGCCTGTTCATCCGGATCAAGGCCCTGCCGTTCACGAACAGTTTTGGCGTCGGCCAGCGCGGCCAGAACGTCTTCGGGTCTAGTGGGATCGGTTACTAGATGAGCTTCGTCGTCGCCCTCCTTGTCGTGGTCGTCACCGGCTTGGCCGGGCTGCCGCTCTCTCGCCGGTGGGGATGGTCGGTAGAGGAGCGCCTGGGTGCGGGTGTCCTGGTCGGGTGTGGGGCGCTGGGCACCGCTACGCTGCTGGTCGGATTGTTGCCCGGCGGTCTCAAGCTGGCCGTCTGGGTGGTCCCCGCCCTCTTCGCATGGCCGGCGTGGAAGGGCTATGGCGAGCTTCGCTCCCTTGAGTTCGGCCGGCCAAAACCTGACCAGGCCGGCCGGTTCCTCCTTGTCGGTATCGTCCTGCTCGCCTTGTTTTCGCTCGTCGGCGCCCTGTCGTTTCCGGACTCCCTAGAATGGGACAGCCTGGCTTACCACCTCGCCGTGCCTAAGCTGTGGCTGCACGCCGGACAGATCGGATATGTGCAGGGCATCCACCATTCAAACTTTCCATTTGTCGTCGAATGTGCGGAGATGTGGGGCTTGGCCGCCGCCGGGTACGCCGGGGCGAAGCTGGTCAGCTGGTCCTTGATGGTGGCCGGGGCACTGACCGTTTATGGAATGGCCAAGCGATGGTCGGGGCCCGCCGCCGGACATTGGGCGGCCCTGGCGGTGATGGCCTCTCCCGTGGTCGCCTGGGAAGGCGGGACCGCCTACATCGACCACGTCCACGGACTGTTCGCCGGCCTCGGAGTCCTCTACCTGGGCGAATGGGTGAAACGCCGTCCTGATGCCAGCGTCTGGCCCGCGGGGATCTTGCTTGGCCTGGCCTGCGCCTCGAAACTCACCGGCTTGCAGACCTTGGCCGTCGCCGGCGTGGCGGCCCTGGTTTTCGTCTTGCGGTCGCGAGACCGGAAGGTGGGCCCTCTCTTGGTGGCGGGTGCCCTTGCCTTCGCCATCGCGTCGCCGTGGTTGGTCAAGTCGTTTGTCTACACGGGCAACCCGGTCTATCCCTTCTTCTATGAGAAACTCGGCGGCAAGGATTGGGACGGGTGGCGGGCCTCGATCTACCGCGACGAACAGCAGTCGTTCGGGGTCGAGCGCACGGCGACGGGCCGGTCCCCTGCGCTGGTCGGCCACGCCGTCCTCGGGCTCGCTTACCAGCCGGGCCGCTACACAAACCCGCGCCAGACCGAGGGCGGTGGGTCGCCGACCGGTGCGGTCGGCGCCCTCGCCATAGTGACGCTGTTCCTGCTTGCCGTCAGGGGGCCCCGCGACACGGTGGCGAAGTTCACCCTGACGACGGTGGGGCTGTCCTTGGCGGCATGGTTCGTCTTGAGCCAGCAGAGCCGGTACCTGGCGACTCTCGCGGTCGTCGCGGCCCCGTTTGTGCCGGTGGTCTATGGCCGAGGAGGGTGGCAGTGGCTTGGGCGCGTCCTTGTCGCCGGGCAGGCCGCCGCGACCCTCTTTGTGCTTTACACCCTGCAGACCAAGGACCAGATGCAAGTCCTGTTTGGCGTCGTGCCTCCTGCCGCCTACCAGCGGGCCCGGGTCGGCTTCACCGATCCGGCCCAATACCTGAACGCCGACCCGGAAGTCACCAAAGTCGCCCTTTATGACGAGGTCTTTGGGTTTCTCCTTGACAAACCGTACTTCTGGGCGAACCCGGGCCACAGCAAGCTGATTCCCTACGAGACGATCAGCGACGGTACCGGTCTGGCGGACGCTTTGCGCCGGCTGGGTTTCTCCCATGTCTATTGGAACACGATGTACCTCGCCCCTGACGCTTGGGACAGGTTCTTGGCCGCCAGCGGCATGCAGCCTGGCGAGCCGTATTCGGACAAGGAGCGCGAGGAGATGTCGCGGGACTTGAACCTCAAGTGGCACATGCTGGTCGCCGAGGCGGTCCGGTCCGGTCGCCTCGTCCCGGAGAAGGCGTTCGGCCGGCGGCTCATCTTCAAGCTGAATTGAGTCCCGGTGCCAGTCTGCTGGCGGCCCCACAATCGGGGCTGCGACGATGGACCAAGCAGCGTGGGAGAAGGGGCCGTTTCAAAGGGCGTTGAGCGAGGGGGCCGACCTCCCCTCGACCGGTGAGACCGAGTTTGAACGTCCACGGGGCGTGCACAGCATCCAGGTGCGCGAGGGGTTCACCAACGTCCGCGTCTACGGTCTGTCGGAACCGCTTCCCCAGGCCCGGATCGACGTCTTGGCGGCCGTCGCCGAACATGGGGTGAGTATCGATTTCTTAAAGTTCACCCCGGACGGACTGTCGTTTGTCGTGCCTGATTCAGACCAACCCGCGGCATCGGCCGCGCTCCAGTCCAAGGGAGCGATGCAAGAAGCCAAGGGAGACCGCTGCGTGGTCACCGCCCATGCGGTGAACATGCGGGACGAGGAAGGCCTGATCGCCCGTCTGGTGTCGGCGGCCATCGCCTCGGGCACGGAGATCGACCACATGGGCGACATGCACGACCGGGTGCTTTTCGTGGTGAGCAAGACCGACGTCGGAAAGCTAGAAGAGGCGCTCCGCACCGGCTCTCAGGAGGAGCAGGCGTGAAAGTCCGCGTCATGAAGTTTGGCGGGACGAGCGT
This sequence comes from Fimbriimonadaceae bacterium, assembly GCA_019638795.1. Lineage (NCBI taxonomy): Bacteria > Bacillati > Armatimonadota > Fimbriimonadia > Fimbriimonadales > Fimbriimonadaceae > Fimbriimonadaceae bacterium. Next base: position 22,773 of record JAHBTB010000011.1, read on the forward strand.
CCGGACGGCCGAGGCGCGGATGGCCGCGGCATTACGGGTCATCTCGGCGAAGGAGCAAGGGTTTGCCCCGGTCGTCGTCGTCAGCGCGATCGGCCGGCGCGGCGAGCCCTACGCCACCGACACCCTGTTGCAATTGGTCCAGGCGGTCGACCCCTCGGTGAAGGCCGACGCCCGCGAACTGGACATGATCATGGCCGTCGGCGAGATCTTGTCGAGCGTGGTCTTTGTCCAGACGCTCAAGTCATTGGGCCATCGCGCGATGTCGTTCCGGGGTGGCCAGGCAGGCATCCGCACGGACGCGGTCTACGGGAACGCCCGCATCCTTGGCGTGAACCCGCAGGGTCTCATGGAAGCCCTGATGCGCGGGGTCATCCCCGTCGTCTGTGGGTTCCAGGGCGTGTGGACCCACGGCAAGCTGCCGGGAGGCGAGCTCAACACCCTCGGCCGAGGCGGGTCGGACACCACCGCCGCCGCGGTGGGAGCCGCCCTGAGCGCCGACGCAGTCGAGATCTATACCGACGTGGACGGCGTCAAGACCGCCGACCCGGACTTCGTGAAGGACGCCCCGACCCTCCGGCGCGTCACCTACGACGAGGTCGCCGAGATCGCCCACCTTGGCGCCAAAGTCCTCCACCCCCGCGCGGCGGAGATCGCGATGAAGTTTTCCATCCCCCTGTGGGTGAAAAGCACGTTCACCGACGACTCAGGCACCGAAATCGTCGACGGCGTCCAACTCCCCGGGCGGCGGGTCACCGGCGTGACCCACACCGGAAAGCTGGTCTACATCCAGATCGACCTGGCTGGCGTGGAGCCCGCCCATCGGACGACCTTTGAGGCCCGGATATACGAGACCCTGGCCCGCTACCACGTCAACCTCTACATGACGACACTGACGTCGGGAGGCATCGGGTTCGCCGTCTCGCGTGACCAGTTCGCCGAGGTGCAGGACATGTTCGACTCGCTCGTGATGCCGGTCGTGAGCGGAACGACGACGGTCTACCTGGTGCAGTCCAGCGACAAGGAAAGCAAGGCGTTCGCGACCCAGAGCCAACTCCTCGCCGGGCTCGGCGACGTCCGGGTCGTCAAGCTCCATGTCACCGAAGGTTGCACGATGGTCTCGGTCGTCGGCAAGGAGTACATCCAGCGTCCCGGCGTCTATCTGGCCGTGCTGAGGGCCCTTCACGAAGCCCAGATTCCCGTCCTGCAGACATGCGACAGCGACTTCTCGTTGAGCGTCTTGGTCCCGGAATCGGAGTTGCGCCGGTGCGTCGCGCTCTTGCACGAACGACTGACCGAAGATGAGTGACCGGCCCGTGTGGATCATGGGGGTGCTCAACGTCACTCCGGACAGCTTCAGCGACGGGGGGCGATACGTGGCCAAGGACCGGGCCGTCGAACACGGCGTCGAGATGTGGGGTCAGGGAGCGGACATTGTCGACGTCGGCGGAGAGTCGACCCGTCCTGGTGCCGCTCCGGTCGGCCCTGAGGAAGAAACCCGGCGGGTCCTGCCCGTCGTCGAGGCCCTCGTCGCCCAAGGGGTCCGCGTGTCGGTGGACACGAGCAAGGGTTCGGTCGCCGAGGCCTGCCTGAAGGCTGGGGCATGGATGGTCAATGACGTCACCGCCGGATCAGACCCCGCCCTGTTGGCCGCGACCGCCGACCATGGCGCCCATCTCTGCCTGATGCATATGCAAGGCGACCCGAGGACCATGCAGGTGGACCCCGCCTACGGGGACGTCGTCCGCGAGGTGAAGGAGTTCTTGGTCGAGCGGGCGGAGATGGCCACGGACGCAGGCGTGGCCCGCGACCAGATATGGATTGATCCGGGGATCGGTTTTGGCAAGAATGTGCGGCATAACCTGCTCTTAGTCGAACACTTAGAGGAGTTGGTGGCTACCGGGTTTCCCGTCTTGGTCGGGGCCAGCCGCAAGAGCTTCCTCGGCAAGCTGGGCGGGGGCGAGTCCGCCGCCGACCGCCTGGCCGCGACCATCGCCGTCCACACTTTGGCCCAGTACAAGGGCGCCCGGGCCTTACGTGTCCACGATGTCGAGGCGGCGAAGAGGGCCTCAGCCCTTGTCACCGCGACGCAGTCTGCCGACAATCCTTGAGGCGTCCGCCTGGTCTGGTAAAACCAGGAGAGCAAGGTCGCAAGGACGCATTTGACCACCATGAAAGTCGCGTTGATCACGGGGATCACGGGCCAGGACGGCTCGTATTTGGCTGAACAGCTATTGGAGAAGGGCTACACCGTCCACGGTATGGTCCGGAGGTCGTCGAGCCTCAACACTTTCCGCATCGACCATCTGTACGACGACCCGGAGATCCACGGCAAGCGGTTCTTCCTTCACTACGGCGACCTCACCGACAGCAGCAATCTTAACCGCCTGCTCGAAAAGATCGGGCCGGACGAAATCTACAACCTTGCGGCCCAGAGCCACGTCAAAGTCTCGTTCGAGGTTCCCGAGTACACCGCTGAAGTCGACGGAGTCGGGACCCTCCGCTTCCTGGACGCGATCAAGGAAGTCGGGCTTAAGGAAAAGACGCGCTTCTACCAGGCGTCGACCAGCGAACTCTACGGCAAAGTCCAGGCCGTCCCGCAGGACGAGAACACACCTTTTTATCCCCGTTCGCCTTATGGGGTCGCGAAGCTTTACGGCTATTGGATCGTGGTCAACTACCGGGAATCGTACGACTTGTTCGCGGTCAACGGCATCCTCTTCAACCATGAGTCGCCGCGCCGTGGACGTACGTTTGTCACCCGCAAGGTCACCCAAGCTGCCGCATGCATCAAGCTGGGCCTGCAGGACGTGCTGACCCTGGGCAATATGGACTCCAAGCGAGACTGGGGCTACGCTCCGGAGTACACCGAAGGGATGTGGCGGATGTTGCAGCAGGACAAGCCGGACGATTTTGTCCTTGCCACCAACGAGACCCAAACGATCCGCGAGTTTGTGCAGTGGTCGTTTGAAGAGCTTGACATGCCGCTGGAGTTTTGCGGTGAAGGCGACCAGGAGGTTGGCATCAACCGGAAGACGGGAAAGACCGTCGTCCGTGTCAGTCCACAGTTCTATCGCCCGGCGGAGGTCGATCTTCTCGTCGGCAACGCGGCCAAGGCCAAGCAGATCCTGGGTTGGGAGGCCAAGACCAAGGCCCGCGCCCTGTGCAGCCTCATGGTGAAAGCGGATTTTGAGGCGGCGCAAAAGTACGGTGTGAACGCCCAATGAAGGCCCTTGATCCGCGCGACCGCGTCCTTGTCGCCGGCCATCGCGGCATGGTCGGTTCCGCCGTCGTCCGTGCGCTCCGGGCCCGCGGATTCAGCGACGTCATCGAGGCAGGGCGGTCAAGCGTCGACTTGACAAACCAAGCGGAGACCTTCGCTTATCTTGCCGACAAGCGGCCGGACGTGGTGGTCGTGGCGGCAGCTAAGGTCGGCGGCATCGTCGCTAACGACACCTATCCGGCCGAGTTCGCCTATGACAACATCGCTATCGCGGCCAACATGATCGAGGGAAGCAAGCGGGCCGGTGTGGAACGGATGATGTTCTTGGGCAGTTCATGCATCTATCCTAAGTTTGCCGACCAACCGATCAAAGAGTCGAGCTTGTTGACCGGTGCCCTGGAGCCGACCAACGAGGCGTACGCGGTGGCCAAGATCGCCGGGATCAAGATGGCAGCTTACTACCGCAAGCAGTACGGATTGGACTACCGCAGCGTGCTCCCATGCAACCTCTACGGGCCGGGGGACAACTACCACCCCACCAACTCGCACGTTCTGCCCGCCTTCATCCGGCGCTTTGTCGAGGCCCACGAGCAAGGCGTGGACGAGGTGACGATCTGGGGCACGGGAACCCCCCTCCGCGAGTTCTTGCACTCGGACGACTGTGCGGACGGCATCTTGTTTGCCCTCGAGCACCCTGACGCCCCAGACATCATGAACCTGGGTAGTGGTGACGAGATTTCGATCGCGGACCTGGCCCAGATGGTCGCAGGGGTCGTCGGATACCAAGGGAGAACGAACTATGACCCGACCAAACCCGACGGCACCCCACGCAAACTAATGGACAACTCGGCCATGAGGAGCCTGGGTTGGACACCCAAAATCAGCTTGCGCGAAGGGATCGCCGGAGCGGTCGAGGACTTCAGGGCCAACCACCGGGTGTCGGCCTGATGCGTGTCGTCGTCCACGACTACCCGGGACACATGTTCCCGCTGAGCCTCAGCCGTGAACTTGCCCGGCGCGGGCACGAGGTGTTGCATTTGTATTCCGCGTCGTTCGTCAGCCCTCACGGTGAGCTAGTGCGCCGGGCCGACGACTCGCCCCACTTCGACATCAAGGGTATCACCCTGGCCGGAGGCGTCTTCGACAAAACGAACCTGTTCCGTCGGCGTCAGGCCGACATCGAACATGGCGAACTTGCCCGACAGGAAGTCGAAAGGTTCACGGCTGACTGGGTCCTGACGTGCAGCTCGCCGTTGGACGCGGTGAAGGCGATCCAGGCCTCGACCCACCGCCAAGGTGGACGCCACCTCTTTTGGCTTCAAGACCTTATTGGTATCGCTGCCGACAAGATCATGCGGCACAAGGTGCCGATTGTGGGTGGGGTGATCGGCAAGCTGTTTGTCGGGTACGAACGGAGGCTGTTGGCCGACGCCGACGCCGTTGTCGTGATCACCGAGGACTTCCGGCCGTTTGTTCCGGAGGAGCAGACCAACGTCCATGTCGTGGAGAATTGGTCGCCGATCGATCAGATCCCTCTGAGCGAGAAGCAGAACGAGTGGTCGCGGTCCAAGGGCCTGGACCAGACCACAAACTGGGTCTACACCGGCACTTTGGGCATGAAGCATAACCCGGGTCTCTTGCTCAAGCTGGCCGAAGAGCACCGCAGCGACCCGTCGTTCCGGCTCGTCGTTGTCAGTGAAGGTTCAAGCGTCGATTGGTTGCGCGAAAACGCCGCCGCACGGGGACTTGAGAATGTTGTCCTCCTCCCGTTCCAGTCGGTGGACGATTTCCCCCAAGTCTTGGGCTCGGCCGACGTCCTCGTGGCGATCCTTGAGCCCTCGGCGGGCGTCTTTTCCGTGCCATCGAAGGTGCTGAGTTACCTCTCGTCGGGTCGGGCGATCCTGCTTGCCGTCCCGCCAGAGAACCTTATCGCTCGGATCGTGACCGGTCATAACGCCGGTCTCGCTGTGTCGCCGTTGGACGAGGCCGCATTTATCGAGGCGGCGCGAGAACTCGGGTCAGACCCGGAACGGCGCCGGCAGATGGGCGCGAACGGAAGGGCCTACGCGGCGAAGACCTTCGACGTCGGGGCCATCACCGACCGGTTCGAAGCCATCTTTAACGCCTAGCCGCCGCCCTGGGCCAAGGTGATGCTGACGGGAGTCGCGTCACCCGGGTTGAACGTGAAGTCCGTGGTGCTGGGAGGCGTAGCGAACTCCATCATCGTCCAGGCCGTCTGCTGGAGTGCGTTGCCCACGACCTTTGACGCCTCGTAGGTCGCCGACGAGAACCAGAGCAACTGGTCGGGGTCTCGTTGGAACCCATAGGTCAACGTGACCTGCTGCGGTGCCCTGGCGTTGCAGGCGATGCCGAGGCCACTCGTCGTGACCACCGCGGTCGAGAGGTAGGGCGTCCATGTGTCGGCCACGGCCGCCGAACCGGCTGTCCGGCAGCGGTCGATGTCGGCCAGGAACCCCGACGCGAACTGGGCCGGGCCTGTGGTGACCCGCTTTAGCGTCGAAAAGAGCCTTGAACCCTGCAGGGCCGGGGTGGGGGCGTCGCCGTACTTGACGACGCTGTAAGTGTTTTTGGCCGCGTCATAGACCCAGAGGTGTTCTCCGTCGGCCACATAGCGGTGGGTGATCTTTTCCCTTGCCGACACTAGGCCCTCCAGGTAGACCGTCTCCTTGGCGTTCGTCACCACCCGCTTGACGACCATTTGGACGGCAAAAGGCGACTCGTCGTCGCCGGTCGTGGTCGTGCCGCTCAGGTTGATATGGACGACGTCTTGGAGGGCAAGCCGGCCATAGGCTTCGGCGACCATCTGGCGCGCGGTCAGCAGGTCGTCGGCCCACACGGTCGAGACGGCCAAGGTCAGGACGGTCACCAGGACGGCTTTCACGTTCATCTTTGACTGGCCATGCCCCTGCCTCTGTTCCGGGACTGCATGGACATTGACAAGTATAATGCCTCCGACAGCTCAATCCCATTGTCTGGGAGGGAACACACATGAACCAAGTACCTTACGAACAGTCCGACCTTTACCGGTTGCGACACTCTGCCGCCCACCTGATGGCCCAAGCCGTCCAGGAACTCTGGCCCTCCGCCAAACTCTCCATCGGCCCGCCGGTCGAAAACGGCTTCTACTACGACATCGACTTCGAAGAGCCGCTCCAGGAAAAGGACCTCGAGAAAATCGAGAAGCGCATGAGGGAGCTGAGCAATCTCAAGCAACCCATCGTCCGGCGTGAGGCCAAAGACCGCGCCGAAGCCCGGGGCATCGTGCTGACGGACGGCGAGAGCCAGGCCCTCTACAAGCTCCAATTGCTGGACGCGATCCCCGACGGCGAGCCGATCTCTTTCTACGAACAACGTGGGACGGACAAGCAAGGAGTCGAACATGTCTTTGTCGACCTGTGTCGAGGCCCGCACGTCGACAACACCGCCCAAATCAAGAACTTTAAGCTGATGTCCATTGCGGGGGCCTATTGGCGCGGCGACGTCAAAAACAAGCAGCTGACCCGCATCTACGGCACGGCCTTCGAGACGAAGGAAGACCTGGACGCCTACCTTCACCAACTGGAGGAGGCCAAGAAGCGCGACCACCGCCTGCTGGGCCGGGAGTTGGGCCTCTTCATGTTCTCCCCACGCGTCGGCACGGGCCTGGCGCTGTGGCTGCCCAAAGGGGCGGTGTTGCGCGAGACGATGGTGGCCTTCCTCCGCGAAGAACAACTGAAACGGGGTTACGAGCCCGTCATCACGCCTCAGCTCGCCAGCATCAAGCTCTACGAGAAAAGCGGCCACATCATCACGTTTAAGGACAAGCTGTTCCCCTTCATGGAGGACGAGGAGAAGGAGACCTACATCCTCAAACCCATGAACTGCCCGTTCCACATTGAGATCTACCAGTCTGCGATGCGGAGCTACCGCGACCTGCCCGTGCGCTACGCCGAGTTCGGCACGGTGCACCGGTACGAGCAAAGCGGTGAGGTCACCGGAATCCTTCGCGCCCGCGGGTTCACCCAGGACGACGCCCACTTGTTCGTCCGACCCGACCAACTGGTCGACGAGTTCATCGGGGTGGTCGACCTCATGCAGGTTGTCCTCAAGAAACTTGGCCTGACCAACTTCAAGGCACGATTGGGCACCAAAGACCCGGCCAGCGCCAAGTACATCGGGCATGAGGAGAATTGGACGGCCGCGCAACAAGCCATCGAGACGGCGTGCCAGAAGATGGGCATGGAATACTTCGTCTCTCCCGGGGACGCCGCGTTCTACGGGCCGAAGCTCGACCTGATCATCAAGGACGCCCTAGGCCGGGACTGGCAGATGGGCACGGTGCAGGTGGACTACAACCTGCCCGAGCGGTTCGACCTGGAGTACATCGGCGAGGACAGCAAGCCCCACCGGCCGATCATGATCCACCGGGCCCCGTTCGGCTCCATGGAGCGGATGATCGGGCTCCTGACCGAGCACTATGCCGGGGCGTTCCCGTTCTGGCTTGCGCCGGTGCAAGTTGCGGTGCTCCCGATCGCGGACCGGCACAACAAGTACGCCTATGCGGTCGCCTCAGCCCTGCAGGGGTTCCCCTTCAACGCCGCCCACGACGAGTCGTCGGAGAGCGTCGCCTTTGCCGCGGTGGAGGGCAGTGCCGGCTTCCGCGTCACGGTAGACGACCGTCGGCAGTCCCTCGGCAAAAAGATCAGGGACAACACCCACCTCAAGGTGCCGTACATGCTCGTCGTCGGCGACAAGGACGCGGAGGCGGGGACGGTCGGTGTGCGGTCTCGCGAGGGCGAGGACTTAGGGGCGACGACCGTCCCAGAGTTGATCAAGAAACTGTCAACCGAGTCCTAGTCGGGCACCAATCAGCCAGGAGCCATGTCTCAATTGTCAGGTGTGGACGGACGAAAACGCCGTCCACACGGAGACCAACCCAATGAAACCGACCTTGCGTATGATCCTGGCTGCCGCTGCCGCCACCATGATGGTGACCGGAGCCTTTGCCCAGACCCACTCCAAACCTGCGACGACCCACAAGCCAGCAAAGTCGTCCACCGCGAAGTCATCCGAGCACATGAAACTTCCGGCCGGCGACAAGTTCTGGGGCACGGTCACCAAGGACGCGATCAAGGACGGCAAGTTCACATTCGGCTCGGCGAACAAGCACCAGAAGGGGAGCTTCGTCGTCGACACCACGGGTGCCAAGATCACGGACAAAGCCGGCAAGTCATTCACGCTGTCTAGCCTGAAACCTGGTTCGAGCGTCACCGTTTTTGGCAAGGCGACCAAGAACGCGATCAAGGCCAACGCGGTGATCGTCAACTATGTGCCGGGGACCAAGCCGGCGACTTCGGCCAGCAGCCCCAAGTCGCGGTCGGCCAAGACCACGTCCGCCAAGTCGGGCGGCAGGAGCGGCAAAGGCTAAGGCACCCGTCACGATCGCTGTGAAGCGTGAGAAGACCGCTGGACTGGCGGTCTTCTCTGTTTTTTGTTGAGCGGTCAAGAGACATGGAACATAAACCGATAAGAGGGAAGGGACTGTCTCATCATGTCAAAGAAAGGCGGCTTTACGCTCGTTGAGATCATGATCGTGGTGCTGGTCATCAGCATCATGTTGGCCATCGCTGTGCCTTCTTGGCTCAAAGTAAGGGAGACGAGCAACCAGACTGCCTGCGACGACAACCGCCGCGTCATCAACCAGGCCAAGCAGATGTGGATCCAAGACCAAGGCAAGGTCGCGACCGACACCGCGACGGCCGCCGATCTCGCGCCCTACATGAAGTCCTTCCCCAAGTGCCCCGAAAACGGCATCTACACGATCGGCAACGGCAATGCCGAAGTCCATTGCTCGATCCACTATCCGTGACGCCTATTCGTTGCGGAGACTGACCACTGGGTCTTGACGCGCCGCCTTGACCGCGGGGACAAGCCCGAAGAGGGTGCCGACCCCGACCCCGACCGCGAACGCGGTCGCCACCGTCCCCGGAGTCAGGAGAGGCTTGATGCTCGTTGTCTGGGCGATGAGCACGATGGCGACACCGCTCGCGGCGAGCCCGACCAAGACGCCCGCCGTCCCGATGATGGCGCTTTCCAAGAGGAATTGGGCGAAGATGTCCCCGCGCCGGGCGCCGACCGTCTTGCGGACGCCGATCTCCTTTTGCCTCTCGTTGACCGACATCAGCATGATCGCCATGACGCCGACTCCGCCGACGAACAGGGCGATACTGGTCAGACCCACCACCAGGGTGCGCAGAACGCTCAGGATCTGGAACACGAGGCCAAGCAGGTCCTCCTGGGTGAGGACACTGAACTGGCTGCGGTCGAGGGTGGTCGCGATCCGGTCGCTGACGGCCCGCACAAGGGACTTCGGCTCACGGTGGTTGCTCACCTGCACGAACAGGCGGTCGATTTGGACGTCGTCCTCCTGCTGCCGTAAGTAGGCGAGGGGGATGTAGGCGACATTGGCGAGGCTGAGACTGGCGAACATGTCGGAACCCGAACTGTTCTCCCGGGTGACGCCGATGACGGTGTAGTCCCGCGAGCCGATCTTGACCGTTTGACCGACCGCGTCGGCTTTGCCGAACAGTTCGTCCTTGGCGCTGTCACCAAGGACACAGACCGGCCTTAACTGCTCAGTGCCGTCGAAGAACCGCCCCGCGACCATCTGGGCGTGATGGACATCTTTCCAGTCCGGTGTCGTGGCCAAAACAAAGGGATAGGCCTCGCGGCCGTTGTGGGCGACCGAGCCACCGGCAAAGCTGAGCGGGGCGACCCGCTCGACCCCTGCGACCGTGGAGACCGCCCGGGCGGTCCGCTCGTCCAAGTAGCTCTTGCCTGCCAGGTTGGGGTTGAACGTACCGAACTCGACGTGGCCCGGGACGACGATCAGCAGGTTGACGCCCAAGGACTCGACTTGCCCGCCGATGTCCTTTTCAACTCCGATCCCGATGCTGACCAAGAGGATGATCGCGACGCTGGCGACAGTCACTCCCACGGCGCTGAGCACGGCGCGTTGCCAATGCTCGACCAGGCTTTGTAGCGCGACGCGCAGGTTCCGCACCCTGTCAATGTGGAACGCAGGGGAGGTGCATCATAGGCCCTTGCGGGCCATGTGGCTACTTGCCCGAGACTTTGCTGCCGAAGGTCAGGTCTTTCTTGGACTTGTCCAAATCGGCAGGCGGGAGCGGGTCGTACATGGGGAAGAGACCCTTGTCCAGGTCCTTGCCCGACTTCTTGTTGGCGAGGTCCGCCCGTTTTTGAATCTCGGCCGGATCGACCTTGTTTTCGGCGACCTTTTCGCCCGCGTCGCAGCCCGCTGTCATGAGTAGGGCGAGCGTCGCGCCGGCATAGATGAATGGCGATGCCTTCATGGTTTTGTCTAACCCCCAAAACTTTTCTAGGGGCGCGGGGCACTAAGGCCCCGACACCCCCGATCGCCATGAGAGGAAAAGCTACTTTTGTTGTCGAAGTGTCTCTCGACGACGACCGTTGTTGTGGTCGTGTCGCCGGGCGCGGGCCCCGGCGACACGACAGTTGCTAGCCTCCGGCCTTTCCGCCGACCTTGATGCCGGCGCCTTTGGCCTCGGCAGGTGGCGGAGGGTCGCTGACCGGGAACAACGCGTTGTCAGCTTTGCTGCCGTTGTTGTTCGCGCCTGGAGCGGCCGGCTGTTCGGTGGTTTGTTTCACCGATGCCGACGCACCGGCCCCGTCGCATCCCGCCATGAAGGCGGATGCGACGAGGACAATAGCGAGTCCCACTGTCCAGAGTTTGGCCATGTCCCTTAGAGCGAGAGGTCGTTGGTCGTCTCGTCGAGGTCCCACAGGTACTTGGACATGTCGGTGATGACCGCGCCGTGGTTGGCGTTCGTGTAGACCGCACTGCCGTAGTCCGTACCGGCGGCGAGGGCGGCGTCCTTCATGAACTTGGCGTGGCCGTCGACGAAGCCCACGACTGCGCCACCGAGCGGGTTGACCGCGCGGACGTCAGCCGTGATCTTGCCCTTGGCGCCGTTGTTGGCGGACCAGTTACCCGATCCTTGCGTGCCGTCCCACCAGATACAGGCGTGCGGCGCAGGGGCGATGATCGGCCAGGCTCCCGGAGGGTTGGCCGCGTACCAACCGCTGTTCGGGTTCGTGGTGAAGCCCTGGGTGTTGGTGAACATGACCGTGTCGGCCGGGTTCACAGCGGCGGACTCGCCGCGGGCCAGGCCGTAGTCGCAGTCATACCAGGGTCCCAAGAACAAGTAGTTGTAGCCGTACAGCGGGCGCCGGTTCTGGGTGTAGTACCAAGCGTTCGGGCCGGTGATGTTGCCGGCGACGTCACCGATGACGGGGTCGACAAGCATCTGGATGCTCTTGATGTAGGGGGCGGTGATACCGACCCAGGTCATGGACGGGGTCGGCAGACCGTCGGCGCAGCCGGTGGAGGTCGGACAACCGAGGTTCCCGTAGCGCCCGCTCATCGAGAGCGGGAACATGTCGTCGTAATCGCCCTGGTAGATCTTGGCCGCCATGGTCTCCTGCTTCACGTTGGAAAGCGAGGAGGTCTTCTTGGCAGCAAGCTTAGCCTGGGCAAAGACGGGGAAGAGAATGGCCGCGAGGATTGCGATAATGGCGATCACGACCAGCAGTTCAATAAGAGTGAATGCACGTTTCATATCTCAGGACTCCTGAAGATCGAATAACTGTACCATGCAAAAAGTCCCAAAACAAGGTGGTTCCCCAATGTTGCGGCACTTTTCAGTAAATGTTTCCGGTAAGCGCTGGAAACAGTCAGGCTAGGCCGGCCATCCTGTCGAAATCCCAAATCCGAGGGTTGACGACGCAGTCGCTGGCCCGGACGGGGCGTCGGAGCGATAGGCCTTCCAGCGTCCGGCAGCGGCTCAGGGCCACATAAAGTTGGCCGTGGGCGAAGGCCCGGGTGTCGAGGTCGACGACCATCTTGTCGAAGGTCAGTCCCTGCGCCTTGTGGATGGTCACCGCCCATGCGAGTTTCAGGGGGAACTGGGTGAAGGTCCCGACCGGTTCGGCGACGATCCGGTGGCTGGTGCGGTCCCAGGTGTAGCGCGTCTTGTCCCAGGACTCGCGTTCAACCGTCACGTCCAGTCCGTCTTCGGTGCGCACACCGACCGCGTCGGGTTCCGCCCACCGCACGGTGCCGAGCGTGCCGTTCACCCACTGCTTGGCGTTCTTGACAAACATCACCTGGGCACCGGGGGCTAGGCGCAAGACGTGCTCGGTGGGGAGGTCTTTGCCAAATTCGCCGACCAACGTCCCCTCGTGTACCGAAACCGGAGCCTTCAGCGCCGCCAACCGGGCCATGTTGATCGCCTGGGCGCGGGCGTTGGTCGCGGTCAGGGTGATGATGTGCCCTCCTTCCAACGGCGCTCCGACCCGGGAGTTGAAGTAGTCGGTTTCGGACGTGTCGCCGCGACGGAGCCGGTTCAGCGCCCAGAGGAACTCCTGGTCTTCCTTCTGTCGGTGGACGGTCTGGAGCTCGATGACGTCGATGCTCCCGTTGCGGACGGCGTCCGCGTCAAAGAAGAACGGGCTGGCATACCGGTGGCCGATCATCTCGCCCTCCGCGCCGGCGGGCACCACCGGCTCAAGTTGCCACATGTCGCCAAATGCCACGATCGTCTTGCCCCCGAAGGGCTCGGGCCGGCCGGTGTTCCGCCGCAAGCTCAGGTCAATCGCGTCCATCACGTCGGCCCGGACCATGGAGATCTCGTCTATGACGACGAGGTCGAGTGAAGCGATCAGCCGTTGTTTGGGGGCCCCACGCTTGAACGTCGGGACCCGTTCGGGGTCGTCGTCCAGAGGGCCGAGCTTGAAATTAAAGAACGAGTGGATCGTCTGCCCACCGGCGTTGATCGCGGCAAGGCCGGTCGGGGCGAGGACGACCGCCCTCAGCGGCGTCTCTGCGACAAGACGGCGCAGGACGGTCGACTTGCCCGTCCCGGCCTTCCCGGTGACGAAGATCATCCGGCCGTAGGTGGGCATGTCGGGGACGGCCTCCAGGGCGGCCCGCTGGTCGGGGCTCAGCTCGACCCCGTCGGCCAAAGGTGCGGGCCACCGCGTCTCCATGCCCTGATTCTAGCCCCATGACCTAGACAAAGGTTGACTGCCGGTGCCCCGGGGGCCGATCTGGTGGACAACGATGATCACCTTGCTCAAATCGGGGCGGAACGCTTCTCAAACCGTCACGACCACCGTCTTACGAGTCCTCGGGGACACGGGGTGGGCCGGCGCCGACGCCGGCTCGACCCAACAGCGCCACGTCACCCTGTGCGTCGCCACCGGGGCGACGTGCTACTTCCAAAAGGCCGCGCCGGACGACTCCCTGGCCGGGACGGTTTCGCCGTCGGACTACCTTTTCGCACTCCAGGCAGGTCAGAGCCTCACCGTCAAGTTGGCGGCGGGAGAGACGCTGGCGGTCGTTTCGGCGGGGTCGGCGACGGTGAGGGCGACCGATGTCGTGGAGGTCGACTAAGGGTGCTTGGCCGGCTCCACACCGTCGGCGACACGCGGCCCGAAGTCGCTGGCGTCGCCATTGACGGGGTCGCCCTCTCCCTGACCCGCTTGGCCAGGGCCCCAGAGAACGTGGCGGGGACGGCCCCGACGGTCAGCACCAGCGCGACGTCGTCGCTCACGTCGGCACTCGCGTACGACACGCCCAACATCGCCTTCGACTGGCCGACGTCACGGCTCCAGGACGGAGGCACCTATTGGCGCGGCTCCGTCCTCGGCGCGTCGTCTTACGTCGCCCCGTTCTCGGTGGAGTTCATGCTCTACGGGGACCGGTTCGAGATGTTCCTCGGCCAACAACTGAATGTCTCGTGCCACGAGCTGTATGTGGACGGGCTCCTTGTGGACAGCAACTACGGGGCCATCGCATCGGGGAACGAGTACCGCAAGTGGGTGTTCGCCTCCACGGCCCTCCGTCGCATCAAGATGCGGTTCTACGGGGTCACATACGCCCATACTCGGGTAGACCCCACGGCGAGCGTCTTCTTGCCGCCGTCGTCGCGGCCCCGGGTGTTCTTCATGGGTGACTCGGTGACGGCGGGCACCGGGGCGACGAACGGCTCCACGCTGCTTGGCTATGCGGGGCACTTGGCCCGGCTCTTCGACGCGGACGCCTACATCAACGGCCTTCCGACGACCGGGTTCCTGAACCCGGGGAGCACCAAGACGTTCGTCCAGCGGGCCTCCACCGACCTTGGTTCACTAGAGCCGGACGTGGTGGTCACGTTCGGCGGCTACAACGACCGGCTGAGCGTGAACGGATCGTACACGGGCGCGGCGTTGCAGGCGGCGGTGGCCTCGTACTACGGCCTGGTCAAAGCGGCGTTCCCGAACGCGAAGTTCCTCCAGGTCGGCGTCCTGCCCAAGAACGACTCGTTCAACTCGTCCAGCGACGCCACCGACGCCGACAGCGACGTCAAGACCGCGGCCCTGGCCGCCGGGGTGCCTTTCCTGTCACCGCTCGCGGGGGAGCTCTACGACGCGGGCGGCGCCAAGCTCTACGACGAGGGCCGGGCGTGGACGTACGGCACGGGCAAGGTGGGTGGCACGACCGGCGACGGCAACGCCGACCTTCTCCTGGCCAGCGACGGTGTGCATCCCACGAATGCAGGGCACAAGGTGTTCGCCTTGCACATCGCCCGGGCGGTGGCGACGCTCTTTGCTCCGACGGCTAGGCCTCCGCTCAGCTAAGGTCTGGTGGGTGCATGGCCCGGCCGAGAGGATTCGAACCTCCGACTTCTTCCTCCGGAGGGAAGCGCTCTATCCACTGAGCTACGGCCGGGTGTCCCGCTATGATACTTGGACCGGGCTCGGACCGGGGCCGAAGGCCATCTTCATCAAGACGTCGAAGAAGGCCGCTTCGGCCTCTGGGGTCATCAGGTCACAGCCGACCATGACGCTGTAGAAACTCCTGAACCGGAAGTACCCGTCGACCGCCGACATGACCGCGACCATGAAGGCCATCGGGTCGAGCCCTTCGGGGATTCCGTAACGCGCCGGGTCGGCCGCCATCTTCTCGCGTACCTTGGCCGCCTTCTCACGGATTTCTGGGGTGGCCAGTCCGGGCTCCAGCGACATCCATGCCAAGAACTTGGCAAGGTCAGGGTCGTTCCGGTTCGCCTCGAACTTGGCGCGGAGAAAGGTGCTCGCCTCCATGTCCCCGTCTCCCTCAAGAAACCGCCCCGCGGACTCGTGGATGGGTCGAGACCTTTCAAAGATGACCTCGCGCCACAGGGCTTCCTTGGTGGCGTAGTGGTAGAGCACCAGACTCTTGGTCACCCCGGCTGCCTCGGCGATGTCGGCCGTGCTTGTCCCGGTGAAGCCCCGGTCGGCAAAGAGCCGTGCCGCGGCCGACAAGATCGACGCCCGTGTCGCCGCCGGGTCAAGTTGCTTGGCAGGTGGAGTTGACCGCATGGTCAGAAGTTTGACCGATCGGTCAGTAAGTCCTGGGACAGTTGCCTTGTCAACCGTCCCAATGCTGCGGCCTCAGGCCAAGACGGCTTGCTGCCAGTCTGGCGCCATCGCGACCGACTCGCTGGACGTCACCATGGAACGACCGTGCCGGATGTAGTACTCGAACTCCTCAGGGAAGACGCGCAACGCCGCCGCGACCGGCCAGGCCGCCGCGTCGCCGAGGCCGCAGAACGACCTGCCGTCAATCTGTGAGCAGACGTCCTTGAGGGTTTGGATGTCCTCGGGCTGGCCGTTGCCGGTGATGATCCGTCGCAGGATCTGCTCCATCCAGCTGGTGCCTTCGCGGCAAGGGGTGCACTTGCCGCAACTCTCGTTGGCATAGAACTGGGATGTACGCCAGATGAAGCTCACGATGCACGTGTGTTCGTTCAAGAACATGCACCCTCCCGACCCCACCATGGACTTCACTTCGCCCATCTCCTCATAGCCGATGACCGCCTTTTGGCAGTCCTCCGCATTGATGATCGGCACCGAGGACCCGCCTGGCACGCAAGCCTTGAGCGCTCCGCCCTTCATGCCGCCGGCCATGTCGAGCAGTTCCATCAGGGTCGTTCCGAACTCGATCTCGTAATTGCCCGGCTTGTTGACGTGGCCGCTGACGGAGAACAGCTTGGTCCCCCGGGAGTTCTTGGTGGACGCACCGAGCTTGGCGTACTCCTCGCCGCCGTGGGTCAGGATGTAGGGCGCACAGGCGTAGGTCTCGACGTTGTTGATGACCGTCGGGTGCTCCCAAAGTCCGGCGACGGTAGGCAGGGGGACGTGAGGGAACTTGAGGCGGGGCATGCCGCGTTCGCCCATCAGGCTGCTCATGAGGGCGCTCTCCTCACCGCACTCGTAACTGCCGGCCCCAAGGTGGACGTACAGGTCGAAGTCCATGCCGCTGCCCTGGATGTTTTTGCCCAAGTAGCCGGCCGCGTAGGCTTGGTCGATCGCCCGGCGCACCGCACGGGCCGCGTCCACGAACTCGCCCCGGATGTAGATGTACCCACGGTCGGCCTGGGTGGCCCACGCCGCGATGGTCATGCCCTCGACAAGCAGGAAGGGCGTCTGCTCCATCAGTTGCTTGTCTTTGAAGGTGCCCGGCTCGCCTTCGTCGGCGTTACAGATCAGGTAGTGCGGCCCCTTCTTGTCCTTGGTGATGCCGTTCCACTTGATCCAGGTGGGGAAGCCGGCCCCGCCGCGACCCCGGAGGCCGCTCGCCTTGATTTCATCGACGACAGCCTGCCGCTCGCCGGCCAGCGCCTTCTTCAACCCGGTGTAGCCGCCCTTGGCCAGGTATCCGTCCAGTGTCGCGTAGGCGGGGTCGTGGGCGTGTTCAAAGAGGAGTTTGCGCTCGGCCATCTCGTGTGTCTGTGATTCTACTTAAAGCAGGCAGAGAAACAGCGGGGGCTCATCCCATGTGTCCCGGCCCATAGAAGACGGACACCCCTGCACGAGTGCAGGGGTGTCCGCTTTGGGTCAGTCTGCCGTCACCGGCATGACTGGACCTTACTGTCCGCCGACCTTGGAGCCGGTCTGGGGCTGGACGCCGGTCGGTTTGACCATGTCCGGCGAGATGCCTTGCGACTTGCCCTCACCACCCTTGATCGGGGCGGCCTTGGTCTGCTCGCCATTAGCCTTCGGCGTGCCCTCCGCAGGAGGAGCGTCGCAGGCGGCGATCACGAGGGTGACGGCGAGAACGGCCAAGATAGTCAGGCTTTTCTTCATTACTGGATGTCCCAGATGTACTTGGAGAGGTCGGTGACTTGCAGGTCGCCGGGAACCGACGTGGTGGTCCAGGTCGTACCGGCCGCCAGGGCACCGGCCTTCATCTTCTTGACGTGGCCGTCCATGAAGGCGACCGCCGAAGCGTCTTGGGCGTGGAGCGCGACACCACCGGTGTTGGCGCCACCCGTCACGTTGCCGGCGTTGACGCCGTCAGCGAAGCCGCCGACACCCCAGTTGTCCGCGCAGTACTGCGGGATGGTGTAGCAGTCGGGCACTTCGACCGACGTGTTGAGCAGCGGGCTGTCCGTGGTCCACGCGGTGAAGTCGAAGCCCCAGAAGTAGCCGTCGCCGTCGCCGTAGGAACCGCGGTTGGAGAACATGACCGTGTCAGCCGGGCTGGCGGGCGTGGTCGTGGTGATCGGCTTCTGGCGGCTCGGGCTCTCCGGGCCATAGGGGCTCAGGTACACGTAGTTGTAGCCAAAGCCGGGATAGCTGGTGAGGCTCAGGACGCGGCTGTTCCAGAAGGTCGGGGTCGACGGGCCCGTCGGGTCGGCCAGGATTTCGCCGTTCTTGAGGTACGGCTGGATCGAGTACGCCCAGGTGCTGAAGCAGAGGCCGGTGCCGAAGCAGAGCGGGTCGCTGCCCGTGTTCCAGGTGGTGGCCTTGGGCACGGTGTCGTCGTAGTCACCGGCGTACATCAGGATGCCGAGAGCGTTCTGCTTGGCGTTGCTGATGTCAGCCGTGCCCTTCGCGGCCTGCTTGGCCTAGGCGAAGACCGGGAAGAGAATAGCGGCGAGGATGGCGATGATGGCGATCACGACGAGCAATTCGATCAACGTGAAGGCACGGTTTTTATTCATGGCAGTTTGTTCCTGTAGCACCCGGCACCCGGCATCTCCCCGGTCGGGGTGGTGCCCAGTGCCTGACAGAGCTAAGACGCTCTAGTCTGGGTCCTTGTTCGCCGCAAAAAAGTTGCCTTGAGTGAGGGAACAAACAAAAATAGGCCAAAGTACTTACAAGTTTTGATCTATGCGGTTCCAAAAAGGTCGGGCGAGACAAGCGACAACCAGAAACGACAATGTGCCGAATTCTCGCTGGTGAACGTTGGTCAAACGACCTGGGCCAATCTACCCGCGCGGGGAAATGCGCCCGGCCCGGTGAATTGACGGATCTGGCCGGAGGGCGTTACATGCCGCCTTTCCTTGCTTGGCGAAAAGACCGGGGTGCCGCCTCAAGCGGCACCCCGGTCCATCGGTCGTCTCCCGGTCGGCGAAGGACGCCGGTCAGGCATGGGGAGGTCAGCCCCCGGCCGGGCCACGTCCCAAGCTACGCTTCATCGATTGGCCTTGGCCACCCTGCTTCTGCCCGACCCCGAAGACCGGGGCGTTCTTGCTTTCGCCGGGAGGTGGGGTCTTCATGGTCTCCGCGTCGGGTTCCGAGCATCCCGCGCAGAGACCAAGCACGACGACCATGGTCGCGAGCAACACGGCCCTCATCGTTCAATCCTCCCGGTCGGGCCGGAAGAAGCAGTGGTAGGAACTCTCCTGGGTGTCGCCGCACAGCCAGTACGAACCCATGGTCGAGTTGAACTCACCGTTTGGCCCGACGGAGCGGAAAGGTTCGTTGTAGGCGTCTTGGTTCACCGCCGGGTCGACGGCCGTGCCGACCCGGAAAACCTTCGCCGAGCTGTCGGTCCGGACAAACGGCTCGCCTTTGGTGTACATCCACATGGACGTGCTCTCGTTCCAGGGGATGAACGTCAACGATGCGCCTGCGCCGGCGTACTTCTCCGTACCGGGCATCCCACCGGGTGAAAACCGGCAAGCGGCGGGGTTCGCGCAGTTGAGCTGTGGGTTAGCCCCTGCCGAGGCGTTCTTCGTCGACTCGTTGCCAGCTCCCGGCCACCCCAAGATGGCGGTGGACGGAGCGGCGACCGACGTCACGTTATAGGCGTGGAGCAGGCCGTTCATCGCCAAGCCGACGTAGGCGGTCGGGGTGCCGGGGTCGACCGGGCATCCCAACGACGCGAAGTCGAAGGCGACCTGGCCGGGCTGGTCGAAGATCGCCCAGTTCTTGATGTAGGGATAAATGTTGGCGGGGTACACGCTCCGGCTCGCGTCTCGGTCGGCCGGCCCGTAGCAACTCAGTCCGCCGTCCACCGGTACGGGCAGGACAAGAGAAGGATCCCCACCGGCGACCCCGCCGTAGTCGGCGATCGTGGTGGGAAAGACGTCGTCGTTGTCAGAGATGTAGATGTTGATCGACAGTCCGAACTGCTTGACATTGCTGATGGACGAGGCTTTCTTTGCCGCGACCTTAGCTTGGGCGAAGACGGGGAAGAGGATCGCCGCCAGAATGGCGATGATCGCGATGACGACCAAGAGTTCGATCAGCGTGAACGCGTGTTGGCGATGTTTCATGATGGCGTCCGGCTCCTTGCCGGCCAAAGAGGGCCACGCGCAAGAACGCGCAAAGAGAGACTCCACCAATATCGAATGAGAAGGCGTGCCCGACTTCTGCAATAAGTTACAGAATGAGCAGGGCCGACTTCGTCACAAAGTGTTGACGAATCTGCTTAGTAACGTCCGTCTTTGAGGTGGCTCTTGACAATCTCGTCGGCCAATTTGACGACCGTGCTTTCGCCGGAACCGCGCAGTTCCTCGATCAGCTTGTCGACATAAGCTGTGTCAACGGGGCCATGGTATTGGTCGCCCACTTGGAGCACCGGAGCCCGGTCACAGGCGTTCAAACACTCGACTTCGTGCAGGGTGAACATGCCGTCCTCAGTCGTCTCGCCATAGTCGACGCCGAGTTTCTGTTTCAGGTAGTCGCCGATCCGGTACGCCCCGCAGACATGGCACGACAGGCAGGTGCACACCTCGATCATGTGCTTGCCCACCGTGTGGGCGGTGTTGTACATCGAATAGAACGTCGCGACGCCCTCGACTTCGGCATAGCTACGGCCCAAGCGGTGGGCGACTTCGGCGATTGCGCCCGGGGACAAGTAGCCGCCGTATTCGCGTTGCGCGATCCAGAGGCCGGGCAGGATGCACGCCTTGTCCTCGGCGTAGTGGGTGCGTAGGGCGTCCAGCTGTTCGACCGCGGTCGGGCTGAACTTCAGCTCAAGCTCGTCGGCACGCGGCGCGCGGGGCCGCTGGTTGCGGGCGCCAAGCTGGATCAAGTCGCTCATGGGACTGCCGTGATCTTACCTAGCGTCGCCGGCGTCCTGACGCGTTGTCCTGGTCAGACTGAGAGCCAGAAGGGCCGGACCAAGGAGAGACGAGGAGGTCGACAAAGAACTCGACGACCGCCAGCAAAGCGCGGTGGACCCTATACATGTCCAGACTAACGTCCGCCCCGGCGGCCTGGTTGCGCGTCCGGGGCGGACCGGAGGTCACTTCGCCGCTTGAAGGGCGGCGATCCGATCGTCAAGCGGCGGGTGCGACATGAACAGCTTCGTCAGCCCACCCCGGCCGTAGATCTGCATGGTCGCCATAGACTCGGCCCGGCGGTAGGGCAGGCCCTGGTTCTGCTTGAGCGTCTGCAGGGCACGGATCATGTTCTCCCGGCCTTCAAGCTGGGCGCCACCGGCGTCCGCGCGGAACTCGCGCCAGCGGCTGAACGCCATCACCACCATCGAGCCGAGGAGGGTCAGGACAGTCTGGAAGACCATGACGGTCAAGAAGTAGACCATGCCGCTGCGGTCGCGGTCGCCCGCGCCGACGACCGTCGCCAAGACACGGGCGAGAAACACGACGAACGTGTTCACGATCCCCTGGAGCAGGGTCATCGTCACCATGTCGCCGTTGGCGACGTGGGCCACTTCGTGGCCGATGACCGCGGCGGCCGCGCCCCGGTCCATGTGCTGGAGGATGCCGGTCGAGACGGCCACGAGCGAGTTGTTCCGGCCCGGTCCCGTCGCAAAGGCGTTCATTTCTGGCGAGTCGAAGACGCCGACCTCGGGCATCTTCTCGAGGCCGGCACGCCGGGCCGCGTCGTGGACGGTCTGGACCAGCCACGCGCCCTCGGGGCCGCCGGGCCTGGCGGGGTCGATCACTTGGACCCCCATCACCGTCTTGGCCATCCACTTGCTGATGAGCAAGGAGACAAACGACCCGCCGAAGCCGACGACAAGCGAGAACACCGCTAGGGTCGGCAGGTTGATTCCGTAGGCGCTCGTGTACCGGTGCAGGCCGGTCAAGTAGACCACCGCGGTGATCGTCGTCATGACCAGCAGGTTGGTGCCGATGAGGAGGAGGATCCGTTTCATAGGGTCGTACCTACATTGACGGTCGGCGGGCGGGGGAAGTGCCCGCGGCCTAGCCTGCGGCAGGGCCGGGGCCCGACCCGGTATCCTCCGCACCCATGAAGAAGTCGAACCCGACCCGCCGCATCCGCCAGAACAGCACGGTCAAGAAGCTGAAGCGGCGCCTCCGCGGCCTCCGCCAGGGCAAGCGGTCCGTCGTTTGACCCGTCAGCCGAGCCGGGCGGCCAATTCGGGCAGGTCGTCCCAGGACATCAGCACTTCCTCGTAGTCGTGGGCGCCGATGCGCAGGGGCCCGGCATGGAACCGCACCGCTCCGAGGCGTTCATAGAGTCGCCACGCCCGGGGGTTGTCCCGGAGCGCCCCGATGCACATGCCTTGGTGGCCTTGGGCCGTCGCGTCGGTGACGCAAGCACGGATCAGCGCGGTGCCGTGGCCCTGGCCCTGGTGGTCGGGATGCACGAACACGGTGTAGAGCATCGCGGGAAACGGCCAGTCCGCTTCATGGTCCACGCCCCAGCGTGCTTGGCCGACGATCTGTCCCTCGACAAACGAGGCGAACACCGGCTCACCGTCCAGGAGCCGCTTGCGGAAGATCTCGGTCGCCGACTCGTCGGTGAAGAGGGCGAGGTCGTCGGGGTGGAGGATGCCCGCATAGGCCTTGGTCAGGCTCCGTACGTGGGCCCGTGCTATCCCCGGGGCGTCTTCGACCACCGCACGGCGGACGTCCATAGGCTTAACGGTCGATTTCGCCGAGGACGATGTCGATCGACCCGATGATCGCGATGACGTCGGCGATGAGCCGCCCCACCGCCAAGACTTCGAGAGCCTTGAGGTTCATGAAGCTGGGCGGACGCTCGTGCCACCGGTACGGGCGCGACGTCCCGTCACCGACGACGTAGAACCCCAGCTCGCCCTTCGGGCCCTCGATGCCGGCGTACGCCTCGCCGACCGGGACGCGGAAGCCCTCGGTGTACAGCTTGAAGTGGTGGATCACCGATTCCATCGAGTTGTCCAACTCTTCCCGGGGCGGCGGTGCGACCTTGCGGTCCTCCGTCCTCCACGCTCCTTCGGGCAGGCCGTCGATCGCCTGGGTGATGATCTTGTGGCTCTCTTTCATCTCGGCGATGCGGACGAGGAACCGGTCGTACACGTCGCCGACTTCGCCGACCGGGATCTGGAAGTCGAATTCGTCGTAGCAACAATACGGGGTCGCCTTGCGCAGGTCGAAGGCCACGCCGCTCCCGCGGGCGATGGGGCCGCTGCACCCGAGGTCGAGCGCCTGGGCACCGGTCAGGACGCCGACGCCCTGGGTCCGTTCCTTCCAGATCGGGTTCTCCACCAGCAATCCTTCGACCGCGTCGAGTTCGCTGAGGAAACCGTCGAGGAACCGGCGGAGTTTGATCTCGAACCCTTCGGGCATGTCGCCGCGAAGCCCGCCGGGCACGATCCACGAGGGCATCATGCGCACGCCGGAGAACATTTCGAACAGGTCGAGGACCAGTTCGCGCTGCTGCATGATATAGAAGAAGGGCGTCATTGCGCCCAGGTCCAGGGCGTGGGTGCCTAGCCAGACGCAGTGGCTCGCCAGCCGGCTGAGTTCGGCGAGGATGACGCGCAGGTACTGCCCGCGCCGTGGCACTTCGACCTGCAGGAGCTTTTCTACGGCCAAGGCGTGGGCGAGGTTGTTCCCGTTGGCGTTCAGATAGTCCATGCGGTCGGTCATGACGACGCACTTGTGATAGGTCTGGTACTCAGCCTCCTTCTCCATACCGGTGTGGAGGTAGCCGATGACCGACTTGCACTGGACGATGACCTCGCCCTCCAGTTCGCAGATGACGCGCAGCACGCCGTGGGTGCTGGGGTGCTGCGGCCCCATGTTGACGACCATCGTGTTCTCGCCGGTGCGTTGGAAGACGGTCTCTGTGGAGGGGATGAACGTGTGCTGGCTCATAGGGGCTTGGCCTGGTTCCAAGATACCCGGGCCAGGGCGTCTTCGAAAGGTGGCCGGGCCCCGGTGTGACAGTCCTGACTTAGCTCGGGCGAAGGATTGGACGACGGACATATAGAAAGTCTCCCCGCCTGGTCCGGCGGGGAGACAGTGGTCTGTCCAGGGACGCCGTCAGTCGAGACTAGGCTGGGGCAGGCCCTTGCCCTGCCGACCTTCTTTGCCCGCCCCCTGGTCGGTAGCGGTTTTTGTCTCGCCGGTGTAGGTCGTCTCTTCCTTCTGGCACCCGGTCATGACCATGACCCCGAGCACGAGCAGGACGGCGAAGATGCGCTTCAGCATGGTGGGTCTAGCCACCTCCAAAGTCGCAGTCGGCTGCGGTGTAGGTGTCCTTGTCCGGGCGGAAGTAGCCCGGATAGAACGTGTTCACGCCGGGGTTTTTGCCCGAGCCCGGGGCGACGCAGTCGGTCATCCAGTAGGCGACGCCCGGGGCGGGGTCGCTCGGGTCTCCGGCCGACCACGGGTTGCTGTTGACGTTCTCGGAGTAGTTCGGCCACTTGGGGAAGGTCAAGGGAATGAACTTCGTGTGGGTGTCCGCATAGGTGAACGGCATCCCGTTCCCGTACATTTGGACGTTGGTCGGATATCCGAGGCCCCACCACACATACCCGTAGGCGGCACCACCGCAGTAACCGAACTGGTCGCTCTCCGACGGCCTGGCCCCCGGATTGAAGTGACAAGAAGCGCCGGAGCAACAAAGGCTCGGGTTGCTGATCGCCGCCCCCCGGAGGTTCTTGTTGTAGGCCCCACCCCATGCCAGAGGCACGTCGGCCGGTTTGTTGACCGCCGTCGCGTTGTAGGCGTGGAGCAAGCCGTTGGGGAAGGCGCTGACCGACGGGGGTTGGTATCCCGCCGTGGCGGCGACGAACCCAGGGTCTTGGACTCCC
This sequence comes from Fimbriimonadaceae bacterium, assembly GCA_019638795.1. Lineage (NCBI taxonomy): Bacteria > Bacillati > Armatimonadota > Fimbriimonadia > Fimbriimonadales > Fimbriimonadaceae > Fimbriimonadaceae bacterium. Next base: position 47,363 of record JAHBTB010000011.1, read on the forward strand.
TTGCCGGCCGCTTCAAAGAGCCCATAGCTCTTCATATAGGGCTGGATGCTGTTGTGGAAGATCGCGCCCTCCTCGGACCTCCGAGGTTCGACGTTGCGACCGCCGTTGGTCGCCCAACCGTTGGGCACCACGTAGTAGTAGCCGTAGCGCCACACGTTGCCGGCGGCGGAGCTGTTCCACAGCATCAACGGGAATGTGTCGTCGTTGTCCCCCAAGTAGATGGCGCACGCCGTGCCCATCTGCTTCTGGTTACTGATGGTTTGAGTCTTCTTGGCGGCTTCTTTGGCCTGTGCGAACACAGGGAACAGGATCGCCGCCAAGATCGCGATGATCGCGATCACGACAAGTAGCTCGATGAGAGTGAATGCTCGTTTCTTCATGATGTCAACACTTCCGAACGAGATCTGACCGGACGTGCAAGAACGCCCGGTTGACTTGCACACAGCTTCGTCTGCACGTCCAAACCGATTGTATGCGAGTTTTGACCGTAGTGTCAACAATTGTCACCAGTCAATGGCCAGGGAACAAAGACGTGCCAATTGCCGGGTCAACAAATGGACCGGCCCAAGCAGAGCAGTCTGCTTGGGCCGAGTTCTGTTCGGAGGCGTCTCCGCAGCGACGCCGCTTACTGGGTCTGGGCCGCTTGGGTGCCGCCGGCTTCTGCCGCGGCGCCCCCGCCACCGCCGCCACCAGCGGGCATGACCTTGCTGGGCGACGGGCCGCCGTCGCCCGGATGGCCGACGGGGATCTTCGGGTTGTCTTCCGGCGGGGAAGAGCATGCGGTGAGGCCGACCACGGTGGTCAGGGCCATGGCGAGGATGAGGAGTCGCTTCATGTTTCTGGATTGTTGATGGGTAAAGCTGTCGAGATTGGACAAAGAAGAGTCCGGGCCAGCTGGCCCGGACTCTTGGTGACCGTTTGGCTTACTGGCTGCGGTCGGGGCGGAAGTAGCACCAGGCCGAACCGGCGCCCTGACCGGCGAACGTCGAGTCGCACGGCCACAGGCTCAGAGGAATGCCTTGGGCGTCGACACCGGCCCACGGGTCCATGAGCTTGCCGTCCCATGAGACATAGTTCGGATCCTTGGTCGTGCCGATCGGCTGGACCTTGGCCGAGGAGTCGCAGCGGACATAGACGCCCTTGGAGCCGTACTGCCAGGTGGTGTGCGTGAAGTCATACACGTAGTAACCGCCGTTCGAGGAGCCGGACTCGCCGTTCGGGTTGCCGCCGGGGTTGAACAAGCAGCTCGTGAAGGTGCCTGCGCAGACGAGGGTCGGGGTCGAGAGACCGCGGCCCACGAAGTTGACGGCCTGCACGTTCCAGAACATCGGGACGACCGACGGGTTGTTGACCTGGGTCGTGCTGTAGGTGTGCAGGTAGCCGTTCATCGTCAGACCCATGCGGGCCGGCTTGACGGCGGGGTTGTAGGTTTCGCCGGCGACCTGGGCGTCGACGCCGGTGGGCATCTGGAACAGGTCGTAGTTCTTCATGTACGGCTGCAGGGAGTTGCCCCAGAAGCAGCTGGCCTGGTGGATGCGGGCCGGGTCGGTCCACGGGGCGGTGGTCACCACGTTGGCGGGCACCGGGTGGACGCCGCCGTAGAACCACGTGCCGACCGGGCGGCGGACAAAGGCCTGGGCGAACTGGTCGTCGTTGTCACCCGCATAAATCAGCATCGACAAGCCGATCTGCTTGTAGTTGCTGATGTGCTGGGTCTTCTTGGCGGCGACCTTGGCTTGGGCAAAAACGGGGAAGAGGATCGCCGCCAGGATGGCGATGATCGCGATGACGACAAGAAGCTCGATAAGGGTGAATGCTCGTTTCATGAGTTCAGCACTTCCGGATGAGACAAATCACTGCCCCCATTTGGGAGTAGTGGCCGATGGACCTAGGCCCACGCGGCATCTCTATTTTGCCCTGGTTTTGCTGAACTTAGTCAAGATTTGTCAGAAATGACCGGGTTGGAAACACAGTCCCCCGAAAACATTCTGGGGTCAATGTGGAAAACCCCTCCGACGAATCATCGTCGAAGGGGTCTGGTGAAGGGGCACCGGCAGGCTTCAGGGAGCCGTGGCCGTCTGGTCGGGAGCCGTTTTGGCTGGCTTACCGGCACCCTCGCTGTCCTGGAGTCCGGCGGGAGCCTTCTCCTTCGGGACGACACTGGAGGTGTCGGCGGCGGGTTCGGACGAGCAACCGACCAGCACCACCGTGCTGAGGCTGGCGACGACGAGCAGAGTTCGAATGATGGTTCGCATTGGGTTTGGGTTCAATAAACGGAGGGGAGGGCTCGCCCTCCCCTGGAGTCCATGCTGTCCTTACTGGTCCCGGTCGGGCCGGAAGAAGCAGACGTACCGGTAGCCGCCCGACGTGTTTTCGTCCGTCAGGTTGCCGCACTGGTTGTCGTTGGTGCCCCAGTAAGCCCAGCTCTGCCCCTCGATCGGAGTGGCGCGGACCAGCGCGTAGGGGTCTTTGTCGGCCGCAAGGTTGACGTTGGGGTCAAGCGCGACGCCGACCCGCTGGTACTTCGCCGAGCTGTCCACCCGCGAGAAGACCACGCCGCCGTTGGTGTGGTTGTTGCCGAACGTCCACACGTGGTAGCTGCCGGAGTAGTTTCCGTAGCCAAAGAAGGCGGTCTGGTTGCCTTCCGCCAAGCCGGCCTGGACCGGCCCGCCCGGATTGAAGTGGCACGGGCCCGAGGTCGTGCAGCGCAACGCTGGGTTCGAGGTCGAACGGCCGTTCAGCGAGGTGTTGCCCGTTCCCGTCCAGATCAACGGCACGACGCTTGGGTTGTTGACCCCGGTCATGCTGAAGGTGTGGAGCAGGCCGTTGTAGGTCGAACCGACGGTGGCCGGCTTGACCGTGTTGGTGAAGACTTCGCCGGGGATCGTCACCGCGTTTTGAGACGGCGAGTTGAGGATGTCCCAGTTCTTCATGTAGGGCTGCATCGCGTTGGCCCACTGGCTGGCGACCTGGCTCATGATGAGGGGGTCGTCCCAGCCCGAGGCGATCGCACCGTTCGGGGTCGGGTGGATCGTGCTGTAGCGGTGGGTCCCGTCGGCCCGGATCGAGTGCGCCAGAGGCAACACGTCGTCGTAGTCGGCGGTGTAGATGTTGAAGGCGGTCCCCAGTTGCTTCTGGTTGCTGATCGTCGCCGCTTTCTTGGCGGCGACTTTAGCCTGGGCGAACACCGGGAACAGGATGGCGGCGAGAATCGCGATGATCGCGATCACGACCAGGAGCTCGATAAGAGTGAATGCTTTTTTGATCATTGCAAGCGTCCATCCGTCGCATGCGACGGTGCCACCGCAACCGGCGAGGGTCTCTGTTCCTCAAAAAGCAAAAACTCCACACTGACGCCAAAAACGACGCAAAATCACCGCACGAAAGCGATAGTTAAGATGGGTACGGACGGACTGGGCTAGATAGTTCCCAGATAATCAGCAATTTCGTGGAATGACGACTCTCACTGGGGGAAAGTCAAAAAAAAGCGGGCAGGGAACCGAAAGAGTTCCCTGCCCGCCAGATCGGATAGGTCGTCAGCGTCCGCCGAAGTCTTCGCTGCCCGTCTTGCCCTCGAAGCTCTCGCCCGCGTGGGGCCTTTGGAGGTCTTCGACGGCCGGGCCCGTCATCCCTTCATGGAAGACGACGTCTTCGCCGCCGAGGGGATATTCCTTCCGCAACGGGTACCCCGCCCAGTCGTCAGGCAGGAGGAACCGCTCGCCTTCCCGGGGGCCGTTGCCCTCGAAGATGACGCCGTAGAGGTCTTGGATCTCACGCTCGGGGTACTCGGCGCCCAGCCAGACGTCTTTCAAGGTCGGGACCGTCTCGCCGTCGTCGACGGACGTCTTCACAAAGACCCGTGAGTTGTTCTTGGTCGAGAAGAGGTTGTAGACGACTTCAAAGCGGCCTTTCAGGTCGCGGTCGTGTTTCCATGCGCTGTAGTCGACGCCGACGCACTCGACAAAGTAGGTGTACTCCAGTTCGGGGTCTTCCTTCAGGAACTTCGCGACGGCGACAAGGTCGGCGGGAGCCACGCACACGTAAAGCTCACCCAGTTTGTCGACGCAGGCCACACCTTCGCCGAACGAGGCGGCCAGCCGCACGGCCTCAAGCCGCTGGTCGTCCAGCATCGGGGCCGGCACGTCAGTTCACCTCCGGTGCGGGAGTGGAACCCAGCTTTTCCGGCTGCAACGAGGTCGTCTCGTCCCAGTCGATCGCCCCGACACGCAGGACATAGGCGTAGCCGACGATCCAAGTCGACAAGTACACCACGACCTCGACGAAGCTGAAAACCTTGAACGAAATGTCCGTCGCCGGGTTGTTGAAGACGGTCAGCCAACTCCACAGGAAGACGACCTCGATGTCGAACATGACGAAGAGGATCGCGACCAGATAGAACTTGATCGGGAACCGTTCGTTGGCGTTGCCCGAGGGTTCGACGCCGCACTCATAGGGCGACGACTTGTAGGGAGTGTTCTTCTTGGGCCCGAGCACCCAGCTCAACGTCACCATCGCCGTGCAGATCACCGCTGCGACCACCATGAGGATCAGCAACGGGACGAAGTCGTTCTGCATATCACGGATGTTACCCACGGCGTCCAGTACAATCCGACCGATGCTCGCCACGGACGCCCTCGCCCTTCTCCTGGCCCGCCGCGACTTGGCGCCGGCCCAGGCGGAGGCCCTGATGGAGCAGTTCGTCGAGGGCGGCCTTCCCGACGGCCTTGTCGGCGGTCTCCTTGTGGCTGTCCAGGCCAAGGGCGCGACCGGGGCCGAGCTGGCCGCTTTCGCCAGGGTCATGAGGCGGCATGCCCGGCCGCTGGACCATGGCATGTCGGGCCTGCTCGACACCTGCGGCACCGGTGGAGGCAAGACGACGTTCAACCTCAGCACCGCCGCGGCCCTCGTCGCCGCCGCGGCCGGGGCCAAGGTCGCCAAACACGGCAACCGGGGGGTCACGAGTCCGTGGGGCAGTGCCGACGTGCTGGAGCACCTGGGGGTCGACCTCGCCTCCGACGGCGACCACCAGGTCGCGTGCCTCCGCGAGGCCGGGGTCGCGTTCCTCTTCGCCCAGGCCCACCACCCGGCGATGCGCCATGTCGGGCCTGTGCGCCGGTCGCTGGGGGTGCGCACCGTCTTCAACCTGCTCGGCCCATTGTCCAACCCTGCCGGGGCGACCCGCCAACTCATCGGCGTCTACGACCAACGGTTTGTCGTCCCGGTCGCCGAGGCCCTGGTCCAGCTCGGGGCGGAGGAGGCGATGGTCGTCTACGCCGAGGAAGGCATGGACGAGGTGTCGGCCTGCGGGGCGACCCGGGTGGCCGCGGTCAAAGACGGCGGAATCCGGATCACGCGCCTGAAGCCCGCCGACTTCGGTCTGGAGCCGCTGCCCGCCTCGGCCCTGGAGCCCGGGCCCGACCTGGCCTCGAACGCCGACATCCTGCGTGAGGCGATCGGCGACCCCGACTCCCCCCGGTTCAACGCCCTTGTCCCCAACGTGGCGGTCGCCCTCGTCATCGCGGGGGTCGCGTCCGACTTCGCCGACGGAGCGCACCGGGCCCGGGAGGCGGTCCGGCAAGGTCTCGCACTCGCAACCCTGGACAAACTCGCCCGGTTGTCCCAGAGCAAAGGGGCGCTGACGTGACGGTCCTCCAGAAGATTTTTGAATCCAAGCGGGCCGACTTGGAGACTCTGAAAGCGTCCCGCCCGTTGGCCGAAGTGCGCGCCATGGCCGCGGACGCGGCCCCGACCCGCGGGTTCCACCGTGCCTTGGTCGAGAGCCCGCACCCGACCAGCCTGATCGCCGAGGTCAAGAAGGCAAGCCCGGTCAAGGGGACGTTGCGGGCCGACTTCGACCCGGTGGCGATCGCCACCGCTTACGCAAGGGCCGGGGCCGACTGCCTCAGCGTCCTCACCGACGTCGAATACTTTCAGGGATCACCCGACTACCTTGTCCAGTGCCGGGCGGCCACGTCGTTGCCGGTGCTGCGCAAGGACTTCACCACCGACGCCTACCACGTGTACGAAGCGCGGGCGATGGGGGCGGACGCCGTCCTGCTCATCGTGAACGGCCTCTCGCCGGCCCAACTGCGCGAGTACCGCGAACTGGCCGGTTCGCTCGGCATGGACGCCCTGGTGGAGGCCCATACCCTCGACGAGGCCGAAGTCGCCCTTTCCAGTGGAGCGACCCTGGTCGGGGTGAACAACCGCGACCTCCAGACCTTTGAGACGAACATCGCCCACAGCGCGAGGGTCGTCCCCCTCCTTGCGCCGCGGGCCACCGTGGTCAGCGAGAGCGCCCTCCACTCTCCGGGTGACGTCCGGCAAGTGGCCCAGGCCGGTGCCCGCGCCGTCCTGATCGGTTCAGCTTTCAGCCTGTCAGCCGACATTGAGTCGGCAGTGAAGGAGATGATGGGGTGGTGAAGGTCAAGGTGTGTGGATTGACCCGGATGGAGGACGTGGTCGCCGCGACCGAAGCGGGTGCCGACGCCCTTGGCTTTGTGAAGGAGCCCTCCAGCCCAAGGTTCCTCAGCGACGTCTACCCCGTCGCCAACTTCCACAAGGTGGCCCCGTTTGTCCCGCTCGTCGCGGTGTTCGGCCCCTACCGGGCCGGCGTCCCGTTGGTCGCCTACAGCCACGTCCAATGCATGGACGCCCCGCCGGCAGGGGAGAACCACCGCTGGGTCCGCACCATCCAGGTTTCGACCGAAGACACATTGGAATCGTTGATGGCTAGGACAAAGAAGGAGAGTGTCGTCCTTCTCGACGCGGTCGGCCCTGGATACGGCGGCACGGGCAAGCGGTTGGACTGGGGGCTGGCCGGAGACTTTGTCGCGGTGTCCCGACACCTGAAGGTCGTTTTGGCGGGTGGGCTGGGCCCCGACAACGTCGCCGAGGCGGTCGAGCGTGTCCGGCCGTATGCCGTCGACGCCAGCAGCGGGCTGGAGTCCAGCCCGGGGGTGAAGGACCACGCCAAGCTCAGGGCCTTTGTCGAGAACGCCAAGGCGGCGGCGCGCGAGATCGGGCACGATTCTTGAGCGGTCTGCGTTATGTGCTCAGGGCAGACCGCCGCCGCGAACCACGGCCCCCAGGGGCAGGCTCGCGATGGTAGAATGCGCGAGCACTTTTTGGGAGGCCATCTAAGCTTTGAGCCTGGCTATCGAGACGCGAAACCTATTCAAGACGTACAAGTCCCGGGGCGGGCAGTCAATCAACGTCGTCCATGACCTGAACCTTCAGGTCGAGCGCGGCGAGATCTTCGGCTTTCTTGGCCCCAACGGCGCCGGCAAGACGACGACGATCAAGATTCTGCTCGGCATCATCTACCAGTCCTCTGGCGAGGCGTTTGTCCTCGACAAGGAGGCGGGCGACATCGAAGCCCACCGCAAGCTGAGCTACCTCCCGGAGAAGCCGTACTACTACGAGCACATGACCGGCCTTGAGATCATGGAGTTCTACGCGTCGCTGTTCGGCATCCGCGACCGGGCCCTGTGCGAACGGCTCCTGGAGCGCGTGAACCTGTCTAACGACAAGAACCGGGCGATCAGCCAGTACTCGAAGGGTATGCAGCAACGTGTCGGATTGGCCCAGAGCCTCCTCAACGAGCCCGACCTTATCTTCCTCGACGAGCCGACCGGTGGCCTCGACCCCATCGCGCACATCGAGGTCCGCGATCTCATCCTGCAGTTCCGTGAGGAGGGCAAGACCGTCTTCATCTCCAGCCACGAGTTGAGCGACGTCGAGCGCATCTGCGACCGCGTCGCGATCATCAACAAGGGCGAGGTCGTCCAGCAGGGCAGCCTCGACTCGCTTCTCGCCGGTGGACGGCTGGAGATCACCGCTTCCGGTGTCGACCAGGCCTTCGCCGACTCGCTCAAGCAAGAGGACTACATCGTCTCCCACAGCGGCGACCGGTTGATCCTCGACATGCCGGACACGGGCGACATCAACAGCGTCCTCCAGGGCGTGCTCAGCAAGAAGGGCACCGTCGTCAGCGTCGTGCCCCGCCGCAAGCGCCTGGAAGACCTCTTCTTGGAGTCTGTGGCCAGCGACAACGTGGCCAAGGGCCGCCGTCTCTTCAAGATGACCGACAAGGTCGACCCCACCGACGAGGTGAAAGCTTGAACGCCATCCTTTCCATCGCCAAAACCACCGTCGGCGAGGCCATCCGCCGCCGCGTCCTCCTTGTCATCCTGCTGATCGGCGTGCTCTTCCTCGTCGTCGCACCGGGTCTGAGCGTGCTGACGGCCCGCCAGAGCTACACCGTCCTCACCAGCTTCACGCTCGGCGTCATCCAGCTCACCAGCGCGGTCATCGCCATCGTCTTGACGGTGTATCTGATCCCCAACGAAATCGAGCGTCGGACGATCTACACGATCCTCTCGAAGCCGGTGCAACGTTGGCAGTTCTTGGTCGGCAAGTTCCTCGGCGCCGTCGGCGCCTTGGCGTTGATGATGACCCTCATGACCGTCACGATGGGCGTGGTCTTCCTGATCATGCAGTCGGGCATCGGCATGGACAAGATCGGCGGGCTCTTCCGGGTCTCGCTCATGTTCTTCGTGCAGATGAGCCTCCTCGCCGCGGTCGCGGTCTTCTTCTCGACGTTTGTCTCGCCGATCGTCAACTTCTTCTTGTCCGGCGGCGTTTACATGGTCGGGACGTTCTTCAACCCGCTGTTCGACACGTTCAGCAAGAACGAGAACCTGCATCCCTTCGTGAAGGGCGCCGCGACGATCATCCACACGATCGTCCCCAACTTCGCCAGCTTCAACGAGGCTAACGGGGTCATCAACCCGGGCTCGGTGATCACGAACGAGACGATGTACAACATCCAGTTGGTCGCCTACGCGGTGTTCTACGTCCTCGTCTTCCTGATCGGCGGCATCTTGGTCTTTGACCGCAAGGAGGTCTAATCGGGATGCAGGTCAACCGACCCAAGATGATCGGCGCCTTGGTCGGCTGCCTCGCGGCGGCCGCGGTGATCCACGGCACGATGATCTTCCCGTTCTGGCGGAAGCACTACGCGGTGAAGTCCATTGCGGGCGAGCAGGCCAAGGGGCTTTCTGCCGACCAACTGCTCTTCGCCCTCGCCGGCTTCCGCGAGTTGGTCGCCGGCATCCTCTGGGTGCGGGCCGACTCGTTCTTCGACGAAGGAAACTACGACGCCATCCTGCCGATCATCCGCCTGGTCACGTGGCTTGACCCCCACGAGATCGACGTCTATGCGACGGGCATGTGGCACATCGGCTACAACTTCACCGACGAAGAGTCTCGCTCCGACCGCCGCTACATCCCCTCGGCCTTGGCCTTGGGCAAGGAGGGGGCACGGGCCAACCCCAACACTTACGAGCTCTTCTTTGAGACAGGGTGGATTTGGTACCACAAAGTGGACGACGACTACGACAAAGCCGTCTACTGGTGGGAGCAGGCCGCGCAGCGGGACGACATCCAGCCCGCGCGTCGCAATATCTTGGCCAGCGCCTACATCCGCGACGGCAAGGTGGAGAAGGCCCTTGGCCTCTACGAAGACTTGCTGGCCCGCGCCGAGAAGCAGTTCGGCAAGAGCGACGAGTTTCAGAACCGCCAGAACCGCGACACCATCGAGAGCAACCTGGACAACCTCCTCGTCCGCATGGGCCAACGCGGTTACTTTGCCCAGAAGGGTGGGTACTACGACCAGGGCGACTACGACACCAAGCCGCCGTTCGACGTGGGATTCAGCGCCCGCGTGACGGTCGAAGACCCCAAGGTCATTAAAGTGGAAGGCACCTGGAACGTGTTGCCAGTCGGCACCCGTGTCCGCATCGTGCTCCGCGACAAGAACCTCAAAGGGGCGAAGTACGCAGAGATGGATTGGGACGCCTCCGACGCGGTCAACCTTGACCCGGACAAGGAGATCACGTTCATGCAGGACCAGCTCTTCGTCAAGAACCAGCAGTTCCGTCGCCGGATCGACATGAGCCGGGACGCGACGATGTACCCGTTCTTGGCGAACGACTACGTCATCGAGTTCTACTACAACCCGCGCTCCGCACCGGCCCACATCCAGGACAAGTTCGGGTTCAGCGGAGAAGGCATGACCGACCAGAACTTCCTGAACCTGGACGCCAGGCCTGGTCAACGTGTCATCTACACCACGCTTGAGTTCTCCAAGGACGAGCTCCTTCGCCGGGGCAAGTACGCGGTGGGCAAAGAGACGCCGGTCAAGCAGACCGCGAACTTCAAACCGCTCGGTGCGGCCTCGTTCGGCGACGCCATCCAAGTCCCTGGCCTCCGCACGGAGAAGCCTCAGACCCAGAACAGCCCGATCCCTGGCCAGCGGCCCAAGACGATGCCGGTCCCGCGTGGACTCCCTGGCGCGCCGGGTAGCCCGGGCTCCGGCGTCCGGACCCCGATGCCAGGGCCAGCCGGGCTGCAATAGAGAAAGACAAGAGGCGCCCTCGGCGGGATGCTATCATGAAGCGTCCCGCCGGGAACTGCGCGGCAGTAGCACGGTGAACCCCGCCAGGGCCGGAAGGCAGCAACGGTAAGCCGCCGCTCTGGGCGACGCACCATTCCCGGCGCCTCTTGCCCTCTCCGTGGACATTAAGGAACGCAGGACTTGGCCCACGTCGCCCTCTACCGCAAATACCGAAGCCAGACGTTCGACGACCTGGTCGGCCAAGACCATGTCGTCCGGACATTGCGCAACGCGATCGCCCAGGGCAAGATCGGCCACGCCTACCTGTTCACCGGCCCCCGGGGCACGGGCAAGACCTCGACCGCCCGCCTCCTGGCCAAGGCGGTCAACTGCACCGACGGCCCGTCGCCCGAACCGCGGGAGGACGACCCGATTTGCATCAGCATCACGAACGGCAGTTGCATGGACGTCATCGAGATCGACGCCGCCAGCGAGTCGGGCGTGGACAAGGTGCGCGAGAGCATCGTCGAGGCGAGCGAGTACCGGCCCGCCGAATGCCGCTACAAAGTCTTCATCATCGACGAGGTGCACGACCTCTCCGCCAAGGGGTTCGACGCGCTGCTGAAGACCATCGAGGAGCCGCCCGGGCATGTGATCTTCGTCCTCGCCACCACCGAGGCGCACAAGGTGCCCCCCACGGTCCGATCCCGGTGCCAGCGGTTCGAGTTCTATCGGGGGACCGTCCATGACCTTGTCTCACGCCTGACCCACGTCGTCAAGAGCGAAGGCATCGAGGCCGAACCCGCCGCCCTGCACGCGATCGCCCGCATGGCCGACGGCGGGTACCGGGACGCCCTCACCCTGTTGGAGCAGGCGATGTTGACCGCCGACGGTCAGGTCACCCGCGACCACGTGTACACGCAGCTTGGGCTTGTCGCCGACGACCAGGCCGACGCGCTCCTGGAGGCGATGGCCCAGGGAGACGTCGCCGGCACGGTGACCGGCCTGGAAGCCATGTACCTCCAGGGCCGCGACCCCCGGGCGATCTTGGAGTCCCTGCTGTACCGGCTCAGTGACCTCACCCGGGCGGCCTACCATGTCAATGTCGGGGCGAGCAACGACGGCCCCCAAGAGGCGGGGCTCGCCGCCACGGCAGGTCGGTTTGGCGCGGACCGTCTCCTTGAACTCCGGTCGGCCGTGGCCGAAGCCCACAAAGACATCCGGGACATTTCCCTGCCCCGCCTCTGGCTTGAGGCCGAACTGGTGCGGATCGGCCAGGTCGTGAAGGCCGGGCCGACGCGGAACACCGTCGCCGCCGCGCCGGCGGCCCGCGCCGCTGTCAGCCCCGTGGCGGTCCCGTCCTCCCCCGAACCGCGGGAGTCACCACGGAACGAACCAGTGCCGACCCCCAACGTGGAGCCGGCGGTCGTCAAGACCAGGGAGCCCAACAGTCCCGACGACGCGGTGTGGCAGACAATCGTCGCCGAGATCTCCGCCCAGTCGAAGACGGCGGCGGCAAGGCTTCCCAAGTCCAGTGTCGGGTCGGTGGCCGACGGCCAGGTCACGATCGAGTTCGAGCGCATCAGCGACGCCGACTGGGTGCGCGAGAAGGGCCCGCTGGTCAAGGCGATCGCCGCGGCGTGGCGTGACAAGACGGGTAAGGACGCCGCTTTCCAGTTTGTCGTCGCCCAGGGTCGCCCGGCCCCGAAGCCGCCGCGCTCGGCCACGACGACCACGGTAGAATCACCCCTCGAAGGTGACCGCCTGTACGAGGCTGCCCGCGACATCCTGCTGGGAAACGACGAGCGTGGCGCGAAACCAGAGCCTGGTCTCAAGCGAGAAGACAACGATGAAACTGCCTAAGAAGTTTGGGATGCCCGGTGGCGGTATCCAAGACCTGATGGCCAACGCCCAGCAGGCTATGGCCCGTGCCCAGAGCTTGGACCAGGAGTTGGCCGCCGAACCGATCTACGTCGACCGAGGACCGGTCAAGCTGGTCTTCAACGGGCTCGGGGAACTCCAGACCCTGAAACTCGACAAGAGCGTGGTCGACCCCGAGGACATCGAGGCCCTCGAAGACCTGATCGTCGGCGCCGTCCGCGACGGTTTCGCCCAGGCCACCACCCTCCGCGAGGCAAAAGTCAAGGAGATCATGCCGAACGTGCCTGGTCTCGACAAGATGGGCTTCTGAGCCGCCGATGCAGTTCGCCCGGCCGCTTGCCGACCTGATCGCCCAGTTGGAGCGCCTCCCCGGTGTCGGCCCTAAGTCGGCCCAACGGCTGGCCTTCCACATCCTCCGCACCCCGGAGGACGACGTCCGGCGGTTGGCTGAGGCGTTGCGCCACGCCCGCGAGGCGTTGCGCCTGTGCCTCAAGTGTCAGAACGTCAGCGAGAGCGAGGTCTGCCCGATCTGTGCGGACCCGACCCGCCACCAGCGTGAGATCTGCGTCGTCGGCGAGGCCCGCGACATTGCCAGCATCGAGCGGCTGAACGAATACAAAGGGCTGTACCACGTCCTGCACGGGCTTTTGAACCCCCTTGACGGAGTCGGCCCCGACCAACTCAAAATGCGCGAACTTCTGACCCGACTCGAAGGGGACACCGTCCAAGAAGTCATCCTGGCCACGAACCCGACGGTCGAGGGTGACACCACCGCGCTCTACTTGGCCAAGCTCATCAAACCCCTCGGGATCAAGGTCACCCGCCTGGCCCACGGAATGCCCGTCGGCGGCGAGCTCGACTACGCCGACAACGCCACCCTCCTGAGCGCCCTTGAGTACCGGAGGGAAATGTGAGGGCACTGGTCGTCGGGTCCGGCGCGCGGGAACACGCCCTGTGCTGGAAGCTCGCCCATGAGGGCGAGGTCTTGTGCGCCCCGGGCAATGCGGGTGTCCAGGACGAGTTCCCGACCTTCGACGTCTCGGTCCGCGACCATCCGGGGTTGGTCGGGCTGGCCCGTCGGACAGACCCGGACTTCGTCGTCGTCGGTGCCGAAGACCCCTTGGTCGAAGGTTTGGCCGACGCCTTTCGGTCGGCCGGGTTCCCTGTCGTCGGGCCCGGCCAAGCCTGGGCCCGCATCGAAGGGTCAAAGGCTTTTTCTAAGGACCTGATGGCCTCGGCCGGTGTCCCGACCGCGCGGGCCCTGACCACGGCTGACCCTGGCGCGGCGCTGGCCCACGTGCGACGGGAATACGCCGAGGGCCGCCAAGTCGCGGTCAAGGCCGACGGGACGGCCTTGGGCAAGGGTGTCGTCGTCTGCGACACGTTAGAGCAGGCCGAAGACGCCGTCGAACGCTTCATGGTCCACGGCGAGATCGGCGACTCGGGCCGGACCCTCGTCCTGGAAGAACGGCTGGTGGGGCGCGAGTTCAGCCTCATCTGTCTGTGCAACGAGACCGGCTTCCAGAGCCTGCCCGTCGCCCAAGACTACAAACGCGCCTTTGATGGAGACGAGGGCCCGAACACGGGGGGCATGGGGGCATACTCGCCGGTGACGTGGGTGTCCGAGGATGCCGTCCGTCAGACCGAAGACGAGGTGGTCGCCCCGCTCCTTGCCGAAGTCAAGCGGCGCGGCGGGCTGTTCCGTGGGGTCCTGTTCGCCGGCCTGATGGCGACGGCGCAAGGGGTCAAATGCCTGGAATACAACGTCAGGTTCGGCGACCCCGAGATTGAGACGCTTGTGCGCCGCCTGGGCGCCGGGTTCGCCGACGCCTTGGCTTCGGTGGCCAATGGGTGGCCGCTCCCTGCTGTCGACGTGTCGCCCGAGGCGGCCGTGACCGTCATGGTGGCAAGCGGGGGCTATCCCGGTGCCTACGAGAAGGGCAAGCCCGTCACGGTGGGCCGGATGCCCGACGGCGTCGTCGTCTTCCATGCCGGCACGGCGTACCTGGGCGACGAGGTCGTCACGGCGGGAGGGCGTGTCCTCGCCGTCACCGCGACCGGGTCTACCGTCGGGGAGGCCAGGGAGCTCGCCTACCGTGGGGTGGCCCAAGTCAGCTTTGACGGAATGCAACACCGCTCGGACATCGCGTCGTCGTGAGTCGCCGCCCCGGTAGGGGGCGGTCGCGCCAGGTACCCTGCCTCCCTGGATGATCGACCGCTACACCACCCCCGCCATGACCGCCATTTGGAGCCGAGAGGCCAAGTACCGGCGGTGGATGGAGGTCGAGGTGGCCATCTGCCAGGCTCACATGGAGGCGGGCACGGTGCCTGCCGCCGATTTCGAGCAGATCAAGGCCAAGGCCGCGTTCAGCCTGGAACGATGTGACGAGATCGAGAAGGAGACGCGCCACGACCTCGCCGCCTTCGTCCGGAACCTGGAGGAAAACATCGGCCCCGCCGGGAGGTGGGTGCACTTCGGCGTCACCAGTTACGACGTCATCGACACGGCCTTGGGCATGATGCTCCGGGACTCGTGCGACGTCTTGCTCAAGGACATCGACGGCTTGCTTGTCGAAGTGACCCGCCTGAAGGCCGACCACGTCGAGACGCCGATGATCGGCCGCACCCATGGTATCCATGCCGAACCGATCACCTTCGCGTTCAAGTGCGCCAGTTGGGAAGAGGAGCTCCTTCGCAACCGGGCCCGTGTCGAGCGCACGAGGGCCGAGGTCGCCTTCGGCAAAGTGAGTGGCGCGGTCGGCATCCACGCCCACGTGTCCCCCGCCATGGAGGCCAGGGTGTGCGAGATACTCGGGCTGTCGCCCGAACCGGTGAGCACCCAGATCATCAACCGCGACCGGCATGCGTTCTTCATGAACAACCTCGCTCTCCTTGGGGCTGGGCTCGAACGGGTCGCCACCGAACTCCGCAACCTGCAGCGCACCGAGATTTTGGAGGTCCAGGAGGCCTTTGCCGCCGGCCAGACCGGCAGCAGCGCGATGCCCCACAAGCGCAACCCCTGGAACAGCGAGACCGTCGTCGGGCTCTCCCGCCTCCTCCGCGGCAACGCCCATGCGATGCTCGAGAGCGTCGCGACTTGGCACGAGCGCGACCTGACCAACTCAAGCCTCGAGCGTGTCGTCTTTCCCGATTCGTGCCACTTGGCCGACTTCATGCTCGTCCGCCTGACCCGCATTCTTCAGGGCTTGGTCGTGTTCAAGGACAACATGGGCAAGAACCTGCGTTTGATGGGCGACCTCGTCTTCAGCGAGCACCTGATGTCGGCGTTGATCCTCAAGGGCCTAGGTCGACGCGAGGCCTATAAGATCGCCCAGCGGCACGCCGCCGCCACGTGGGACGGGGCCGACTTCAAGACAAGCGTCACCACCGACCCGGAGGTGAGTGCGGTCTTGGACGAGAAAGAACTCGCCGAGGTCTTCAGCCTTGCCCATCACTTGCGCCACGCTCCGCGCTAAGGGACATCGGTGCCGCCAGAGTAACCACGGCGGCCAGTACCCCGTAGGATAATGGCGTATGTCTGCCTTTGTCCTTGCGTCAGTGTTGCTGGCCAGCCAAGCCGCTCCAGCGTCCCAGACAAAAGTCTCTGTCCAAGTGCGCGGGGCCGCCGCTCCCCTTGTGGTCGAGCAGATCGCCAAGCAGACGGGCCTGAAGCTAGGGGCCGACCGCAACATGTGGCGGGACTACCTCTGCCTCTCGGTCAAGGACGTCGATTCTCAGACTCTCCTAGACAAGGTCGCGGAGGCGTGCCAGGCCCGCTGGGTCATAGTCGAAGGCGTCAAGACCCTTTTGCCGGACTACAACCTCCGCGAGCGCGCCGTGTCTGCCGCTGTGACGAGGCGCACGGCCGCATACGCCAAGTCGATCAAGAACCTGGTCGCGTCGCTGGATCCCAAGCCGCCCAAGAGTCCGTCCGGCGAAGGCAGTGACCAGCCCGCCCGGCCCGGTGGTGGTGAAGACGACATTGAGACTCCGTTTGGGCCCGCGGGGACGGGCCGCCGTCTTCTTGCCGCCTACATCACGGCGATCGGCCCGGCGTTCTTTGCCCGCCTTGAACCCGAATCCCGCGTGGTCTTCTCGTCATCCCCGACCCGGATGCAGCGGGGCTTGCCCAATGTCAACTCTGTCCCATACCTGGCAAAGTGGGTGCAGGAGCACAACGACATGGTCAAGGTCATGGCCCAAGGCGCCTCAGAAGATGGTGAGGTCGACGACTCGTACATGGACGAGATGCAAAAGATCATGGAAGAGCTTGGCCTGCAACGCGACTTCGCCGAAAAGCCGAAGGCCATCGAAGCCATGCCGGCCAAGCTCCTCTTGGTCGTGACCAGCCAGAAGATGTACGCCGGTATGTCGATGTGCTCGGTCGACTTGCGTGCCTTCGACCGGACGGGCAAGTCTGTCCTGCAAGAGCAGCATTCCCTCAGTGAGATCGACTATTCGGCCATGGGTGACGCGATCGAGGCCGAGACGGGAATCCCCGTGCCGGAAGGCGGTGCCAATCCCCCCGAGAAGAAACCCGAGAAGGCGACTCCCCTGGTCCTTGGAGATGCGGGGAAGCTGTGGGCGAAGGTCCACCGCCGCAACTTTAACCCGTTGGCGAAGGAGGCGACCGAGAAGCCGACCGCAGAAGAGTTGGCCCGCGTCGGCGACTTCGTCGCCAACGAGCCGCTGGCGGGTGCGCCGACCGACTTCTTCTTTGCCCTGGCCGACCACGACCACGTGAACGTGGTCGCCGTCCTTCCCGACGACATCATCCAGCGGGGCTCGTTCATGTTGCCGGGCGACCGATTGACCTTGGAGTACGTCGGCCGTCGGATCTTTGGCGATCCCAAGGCATCGTTTCAGGACAGCCCTATGGTGATGGCCAAGTCAGACTCCTGGCTGACCGCCACCCCCGCGGACCAGGGGCGGACCCGCCGCGACCGCGTGGACCGTGTCGCCGTCTCTGCCGCGGTCAAGAAGATCCGGGCCTCCGCATGGACAAACCTCGACACCATGGCCGAGTTCGTCGCGAGCGTGCCCGAGGAGGCTGCCGGCACCGTCACCGATTGGACCTGGCCGCTCGTCGACATGAAGAGCTTCGGCAGCGTCTTTGGCGGAGCGGGGATGGAAAACGACTGGATGCGCCTTTGGGGTCTGCTGGACCCGGGGACACGGCTGTCGCTGCGCCGGGGCGGCTCGGTGTCGTTCGCCGCCGTGCCCGAGGCGGCGCGCAAAGAGATCGCCAAGCGTGTCTTTGGCCCGCGGGCCTTCCTGGCGCCGTTCCCCAAGCCCAAGGGCTCCAGCGACCTCCAGATCATGAACTCCATGATGTTGGGGATGGCGATGGGAATGGAAAACGGCGGCAGCCTGGCCGACGAGCCGACCGAAGCCCTGCCCAATGGTCTGGACATGAGGGGCAGCCTCGCCTCACAGTCGTACCAGGAGGACTATCTGATGCTTTCTGGCGCGGAACTGGGGTTCATGGAGACGGCGGCCCTCGGGCTTGAGGAATACGCCTTCTTCGACCTCCTGACCCACATGCCGGGCGTGCCCCAGGAAGCGGAGTCCCTGGCGTCGGCCAAGTTGAGGTCGGGCAGGCGGACGACGATGAGGCTCCGTGCCGAGGTCGTCCCCAACCGGGGGTTCCAGGGCATGCTCATGGACCCCGAAAAGCCCTCGGACACTGAATTCACCGCGGCGAACATGCCGCCCGACTTGAAGGCGACGATGGAGAGCAAGAAGGACATGATCAGGAAGAGCCCGATGATGAAGCTCCTGAGCCTGGGGTTCAGCAGGATGGGACAGCAAGGCGAGGCGCCGCCGCCCTAGCCCATGTGTGCCCGATACCTCTACATCAACGGACGCCTGATCCGAGACGACTTCGGGGTCGTGGAACTCCCCGAGTTTGCTCCGACCTACAACGCCGCGCCGACCCAGTGGATGCCGGTCGTCCTCGCCGACGGGGACAGACGGGTCGCCCGGCTCCACCGCTGGGGGCTGGTGCCCCCATGGGCCAAGGACTTGTCGTTTGCCACGAGCGCGATCAACGCTCGAGGGGAGACCTTGGCGGAAAAGCCCGCCTTCCGCGGCGCTTTCGCCCACCGACGGTGCATCGTGCCGGCGGACGGCTTCTATGAGTGGCATACCGAAGGCAGGGCCAAGACGCCCTACCTGGTCCGCCGGAAGGACGGGCGGCGGCTCGCCATGGCCGGCCTTTACGAGGTGTGGACAGGCCCCGACGGCGAGGTGCCCACGTTCACGATCGTCACCACAGAGGCCAACGGACAGATGACGTTTTTCCACGACCGCATGCCGGTGATCCTTGAAGAGGAAGACTGGGAGGCATGGCTCGCCTCCGGCCATGTTCCCGGCCCGGCCGTACAGGGCCTGGTCAAGCCGTTCGCGGGCGAGCTTGACCTGACTCCCGTGAACAAGGGAGTCGGCAACCCCCGGCTGGACGGGCCGGAACTGCTCGTCCCCGACCCGCCGTCCCAGACGACCCTGTTTTGAACGGACGTCAGTAGCGGATCAGAGAAGTGACGGGGTAGCCGAGGAGGTTCTTGTGGCCTTCGAGGAACGACAACTCCACCAAGAACCCCATGCCGCAGACGTTGCCGCCGAGGCGTTCGACCAACCGCGCGCAGGCCGCTGCCGTGCCTCCGGTGGCGAGCAGGTCGTCGACCACATACACCCTTTGGCCGGGGTTCACCGCGTCCATGTGCATCTCGACAATGTTGGTGCCGTACTCCAGCGCGTACTCCTCGCTGATCCGCTCATAAGGCAACTTGCCGAACTTCCGCGCCATCGAGAACGGCAGACCCAGCTCCAGGGCGATCGGCGTCCCAAAGATGAACCCGCGCGACTCGATGCCGACGATGCATTCGGCCCCGTGGGCCTTGGCGTCAGCGGCCAGCAGACTCACCGCCTCCTGGAACGCCGCGGGGCTCTGAAGGACCGGTGTCACGTCCTTGAACAGGATCCCGGGCTTGGGGAAGTCAGGGACGTCACGGATCAGCGACTCGGCAAGGATGCTGGGCACGGGGGGACGATACCCGCGTCAGGGTTCGACGTCGACCCCTGGGTCCCAACCTTGCTCGCTGGCCCGCATCAGGACTTTGACGTGCATCGGCCGGTCGACGCGGCTCTGGCAGCTCAGCCGGAACTCACCAAGGACGCCGTCCTCCTCCAGGCAGTCGTGCTCCTTCTCGCGCATCGGCGGCTCTTCGCTCAAAAACTGGACGCGGCAAGTCGTGCACCGGGCGTTGCCCCCGCACCGGTGGCTGATGTCCACCCCGCTCTGTTCGATTGCCAAAACGAGCTTCGTGCCCTCTTCAATATCAAATGTCCCAAAGCCTTCAACCGTGACGGGGTGGGTCGCCATACAACCTGGGAGCGTACCAGGCCGGTGGTCTAGAATCCTGGCGTGGTCAACCAAGAACGGCTCCTCGCCCTGTTCCGTGAGCTCGTGCTGCTCGACGCCCCGTCGCTCCACGAACGGGCCAGCGTCGACCGGGTCAAAGAGATCCTCGCCGAGATGGGATTGGACCCCGTGGAAGACGACGCGGGAGCGGCCATCGGCGGAGACGCGGGCAATGTGGTCGCGGTGCTGAAGGGGAACAAGCCGGGGGCGCCACGGGTGTTCCTCAGCGCCCACTTCGACACCGTCGAGCCGACGAAAGGTCTGGTGCTGGTCGAGAAGGACGGGGTGATCAGCAGTGACGGCACGACGATCCTTGGCGCCGACGACAAAGGCGGTATGGCCCCGGCCATCGAGGCGGTGCGAATGCTCCAAGAGTCTGGAGTCGAGCACGGTGACGTCGTCCTGCTCTTTAGCGTGGCAGAAGAGGTCGGGCTCCGTGGGGCGGCCCACCTGAAAATCCAAGACCTCGGCCTCGACTTCGGCTATGTCCTTGACACCGGCCCGCCGGTCGGCACGTTCGTCACCCGCACGGCCACCCATGACAAGCTGGACGTCACGATCTTGGGCAAGCCTGCCCACAGCGGCAAGGACCCCGAAAAAGGAATCAACGCCATCCAGGTCCTCGCCGACGCGGTCGCGCCGATGCGCTTGGGCCGTATCGGGCCCGAGACCACGGCGAACTTCGGCATTGTCGAGGGCGGCACGGCGGTCAACGTGGTCTGCCCCTCCGTCCGGCTGCGCGGCGAGGCCCGCAGCACCGACGTCGCCGAACTGGACCGACAAATCGACCACATGCTCCAATGCCTGGAGGCCGCGGCGCGGAAATGGGGGGCCGAACTCAAGGTGGTCCACGACCGGCACTACGACGCCTACCTCGTCCCCGAGGACAGCACGGTCGTCCAGGTGGCCCAAAGGGCAAGCCGCAATTTGGGCTTCGACCCGGCCTTACGCACCACCCTGGGCGGCAGTGACGCCAACGCCTACAACGCCAAAGGGGTGCCATGCATCGTCTTGGGCACCGGCATGGACAAGATCCACACCCATGAAGAGTACATTCGAGTCCAGGACCTTGTCGACACGGCGCGTCTTGCCTACGAGTTGGTCGTCGAAGCGGCGAAAGGCTAGGTCGGACGCGTAGACGCCGGGAGGCAAGCCGTGCTATCTTTGGTCACGTCGCTCTTGCTTGCGCGGGGTCGACAGAGGATCACGGATGAAAGCGATCGCAAAAGTCTTCGTCGGCCTGGCCCTGGGTGCCGGCCTCTCGGCCGCCGCTATGGCCCAATACAACAAACCGGTTGGTCTTTCCGTCCATGCCGGGTTGTTCTTCACCAGTTCGGACACGGCCAACAGCGTCGAGGGCCGGACGTGGTTCATCATCGGCGGCGACTACAAGTTGGGTGACATGACCTACGGCGGCAGCCAAGCCACCTACGGCATTGGCTTCGACTACATCGGCAAGGGCAGCTTCTCGAGCGTGCCTCTGTTCCTGACCTACACGGTGCACTTCCCCGAGGTGTACGTCGGCGCCGGTGTCGGCCCTGCGTTCAACCACTACAATGACGGCGTCACCGCTGGTTCGAACACCGACTTTGGCTTTGGGTTGAAGATCGGCCGTGACCTCAACTATGGCAAGACGCCGGCCTTCATCGAGGCCAAGTACTTCGGCGGCAGCCGACGCGAGCTCTCCGGCTTCGCGATCGTCGCCGGCGTCCGGTTCTGACATTCGTTTCGCGTGCCGCCGGGGCCGGACCGGCCCGGCGGCACGGCGAGGTCCCACTGTCAACTGAACAATTCCAGACGGCGTTCGTCCGGTCTCATACGGATGAGTCGTTCCCTTGGAGTGGCAAGTTTGGCGCCTGGTAAGAAAATCGACGCAGCGAGCGAACAGGCCCTTTTAGAGCAGGTGCGCGGGCAAGACCTGGACGCCTTCTCGAAAATCGTCGATGCCTACCAAGCCCGCATTTATGGGTTCGTCAAGCGCATGGTGCGCTCCGACGAGGAGGCCCTCGACATCTCCCAGGAGGTCTTCATCCGTGCGTTTCAGGCCGTCGACCGGTTTGACGGGCGCTCCGGGCTCCGCACCTGGCTGTTCCGCATCGCCCACAACCTCTGTGTCGACCGCGCCCGCCGCAACGAGCGGGCCCCGTCGTTCGTCAGCCTAGAACCGACCGAAAGCGACGACGGGCCGCGTGAAGTCGCCGACGAGCGGTGGAACCCCGAACACGCGGTCTTGCAAGACGAACTTCGGGACGTGGTGGACGCTGCGCTCGCCACGATGAGCGAGAAGTTGCGGACCGTCCTCCTCTTGCACGACAAGGAAGACATGGGATATGAAGAGATATCGAAGACGGTGGACGTGCCGGTCGGCACGGTCAAGAGTCGACTCTTCTTGGCAAGGGCTCACTTGCAAGAGCATGTGGGCCAATATTTAGCGAAGAGATAACGTGATGCTGGACAAGGAAATTTTGCGCAAACTCAGGGAAGAGCAGCCTTTGACTGCCGCCGAGACGTTGCGCCTGGACGAGTCGCTGGAGGCCGGCGCGTCCCGGGCCCATCAACTCTTGGACGGTCTGGACGACGCCGCGCCGAGCTACGCATGGCGCAGCAGCCTGAACCAGCGGCTTGTCTCGACCAAGCGGCATCACGCCCCGCGTCTGAAGCTTTTCATCGGTTGGGCCGGTGGCCTGACCGCCGTCGCCGCCTCTGCCTTGGCGATGGTCATGACCCAAAACTCCGCCAAGCCGACGCCAGCCCCCGACCACGGCCCCTTGGCCAAGAGCGTGACGCCCAGTTCATTCGAAGAGACCCTGGTGTCATCGCACCTGCAAGGCGCGAACCAGTCTAGCGTCAGCACGGTGCCCGTCCAGTCTGCATACGACCAGGTGTTCGATTGGTCCAAGCTCGACAAGTCCTGACTTTCGGTTGGGTCTTGATCGCCTCGGCGGCCCTGGCCCAAGGCGGCCCGCCCGGCCCTCCCGAGGGGGCGACCCCCGCGATGCGCAAGGCGTTTTCCGCCGGCCCCCGTCTGCGCCTGGCCGGAAAGCGCACGGTGGTCTTCGGGCGAAGCAAAGAAAGGCTGACCGAGCGCATCCTGCAGTCCGGAAGCCGGCTGAGGATCGAGTCTTCAAACGGCACGGTCACCCTGATCACTGGGTCGGAGAGGTCGGTGTATGACCCGACCAAGAACGAGATTTACAAGACGCACGACCCCTACGGACTGATGAACTACGGGTTCTTGCCCATGTCCGGCGGCCCGATGGCGGGGGCCAGGTTCAAAGAGTCCGACGGAGGCGAGGTGGCGGGCCGCCCGACCAGGCTCGTCGTCGTCAGCGGCCGGCACGGCGAAGTCTTCTTCAAGAGCCATATCGACACCTGGAAGGGCGCCATTCTCAAGTCCGAGGTCTTCGGGCCCGGCGGCCGCCTCATCATGTCGTTCGAGTACAGCCAGGTCAAGTACGACGTGGACATTCCCGAGCGTGCGTTTCAGCTCAAGTTCCCCGGGGCGAAGACGGTCACTGTCCGTGACGAGATCGTCAAACTGGCGGCAAAGATGGGCATCAAGCCCTATGTCCTGGACCGGGACTGTGGCCTTCGGTTGGAGAACGCAAGGCTGTTCGAAGCCGACGGGCGTCAGGTCATGCGGCAGACCTACGCAGGGCGGCGCCTGAAGGTCTCCTTGTTCCTGTGCAAGGGTTCGGTGAACCCGGAGAAGCTGACCCGCTACGGCGGCGACCGCCTGCGTTCAAGGGTTTGGCATATCGGTGAACTGACCCTTGTCCTTGTTGGTGACGCCAAGGACTCGGAGTTAGCCAGGCTCCAGGGCCAGGTCACGGAGCAACGTGAGTAGTCACCTGCTCGTCATAATCCAGTGAAGTGGCGGTGTCCTCGATAGACCGTGCGGCGACTCCGAAGCCGGGGAAGCGCTGGGTGCGAGGGCTCAAGATCGCCGGCGTCGTCGTCGTGATCCTTGGGTCGGTGCTCTTCGTCGTCGGTTCGGCCTTGTGGCAGAACCGGTTGGAGAAAGCGGCGTTGATGGTCCCGCACCTCTCGGACTACATCCACGAGATCGACACCAAACCCAGTGTCTTGCTCAGCGAAGACGGCCAAGTCCTCTTTCAGGAGTCGCCCCAGAACCGGGAGTACGTCACGAGGGACAAGATCCCCAACTCCGTCATCTACGCGATCTTGGCCGCCGAGGACAAACGCTTCTACCAGCACACCGGCGTCGACGTCTACGCGATCGGGCGGATCCTCGGCAACGCCGCCAAGGGAGCGAAGACCCCCGGTGGCGCCTCGACCCTGACGATGCAGATCGCCAAGAAGGTCTTCACCGGTGACGAGTACTCCCTGGACCGCAAGATCAACAACATGGCCCTCGCCACGATGATCGAGCGGATGCGGACGAAGGACCAGATCCTCGAGCTGTATCTCAATGAGATGTTCTTTGGGCACGGTGCCTACGGCATCGCGGCCGCGGCCCGGGTCTACTTCAACAAGTCGCTGGACGAACTGACCGTCGCCGAGGCGGCGACGCTGGCCCGTTGCGTCCGGGCGCCGAGCCGCGAGAACCCGATCGACGACCCTGAGGCCGCCCTTGAAAACCGGAACGTGGTCCTCAAGATCATGGAGGAAGAGGGCTTCATCTCTTCGGACGTCTATGAGAAGGCTAGGGAAGAGAAGCTCAACGTATACAAGCGTGAGAAGGGGGAGTCCCGCTCCCGCAAGCGGATGCCCTACTTTGTCGACTATGTGCTCCTTCAAGAGCTGAAAGAGGTCGCTCCCGAAGTCGATTTCGCGTCGGGCGGATACCGGATCGAGACGACCGTCAACACCGGGCTTCAAGCCAAAGTCCAGGAAGTCTTCAACAAAACCTTGCGCTCTTACCGTGGCGCAAAGGTCAACATGGGGGCGTTCCTGTGCATCGACACGGACGGCAAGATCCTCGCCATGATCAGCGGCCAGGATTACAAGAAGGACCAGTACAATTTGGTCACCCGGGCCAAGCTTCAGCCCGGTTCCGCGTTCAAGCCGTTCGTCTATTCCACCGCGTTCGAGAACGGGGTGTTGAGCCCCTACGGCGACGTCAACAACAACACGTTCATGATCCGGGACGGGCGCCATTCCCGTCCGATCAAGTCGGGCGGCCCCAAGGGGATGGTCAGCGTCCGTAGCGCCTTCTCCCAGTCGTACAACAGCGCGGCGATGTGGGCCCAGGAAGCTGCGGGGCTCAGCAACGTCATGCAAAAGTCCCGTGAAGCCTTCGGTTTCAAGTACCTGAAGGACGGGGTCAAGACGACGGCGATCGGCGCCAACACGGTGACGATCATGGAAATGGCGTCGGCGTACAGCGTCTTCCAGCAGGACGGCTATCGGGTCCGCCCCTTCGCGATCAAGCGGATCATCGGGCCCGACGGCACCGTGATCCATGAGTTCTCGGGCACCAAGATCGGGCGTGTCGTCAGCGCCGACACGGCTGCGGGCATCGATTACCTGATGCGGGCCGTCGTGACAAGCGGGAGCGGCCGCGACGCCAGCGGCGTCCCCAACGCCCACGGCAAGACGGGGACGACAAGCGACTACAAGGACGCGTGGTTCTGCGGCTACACCAACCGCTTTGTGGGCATCGTGTGGCTCGCCAGCCAGGTCACCCGGGCCGACGGCAGCAAGAAGCGGCTCGCTATGGACGGGGTGTATGGCGGCCAGTACAGTTGCCCGCTCTGGGCCAAGCTGATGACCGTCGTCCAAGACGAACTTGGCGAGTCCGGCCCGCGGCACCCACGCCGCTCGCAGCCCGAGCCGTCCGAAGAGCCGCCCCAGGAAGACGTGCCCGAGGCGCCGGCCGGCGACACCCCCGAGATGGACACTCCCGAAGCCGGTGCGCCCGTCGAGGAGACTGAGGAACCCAAGGGCAAGACAACCGAGCCTCCGACGCCGACCGACGACGGCGGCACTGTCCCTGAGGCGACCCGCCCGGCCGGTCCCCGGGCCGAGCCCCCCGACACCAAGTCACGCGGCGTCGTGTACGTCGAGGTTTGCGCCGACACCGGGCTCAGGGCCACGCTGTACTGTCCAGAAAGGGTCAAGCGTGCCTTTGTGAAGGGGACCGAGCCCAAATCGAGGTGCACGGTCCATGGCGGTTGAGCAGCGTCAGAAGCTGGTCCTCGTCGTCGTCGCGGCGTTCTTCGCCCTGTTTGTCGTCCAGTTGGGCAGGATCCAGTTGTTAGGCGACACGAGGCCCCTGACCCTGGCCCACGAGAAGTCGCCCTCCGGACACCGCTCCGCCATCCAGCGACAGGAGGGTCATGTCGCGCCGACCAAGGAGCCGCCGCTTCCACAGCGGGCACGACGCTTCATCGGCAAAGTTTGGAAGAAGCTGGGGGCGGCCTGACGTGTCGGTGATCCACGCGCCCGAGCAGACCCCCCTCGACGCCCGGCTGCTCGCCGTGCCCGCCGTCTTGGTCGTCGCCTTTGCCGGTTTCATCGTCAAGCTGTGGAACCTCCAAGTGGTCCAGTCAGCGGACGTGATCGACCGGGCGGGGAAGACCGCCGTGATGTCGGACACGAGCCTGGCCCCGCGGGGCCGGATCGTGGATCGGGCCGACCGGCCTGTGGCCGACGTGAGGCAGGAACTGGTCGTCGTCGCCAAGCTGAGTGTTATCAGCAAGTTGCTCAAGGATGACCCGGCGGCTATCGACGAGGCGGCCTCGTTGCTCGGGCTCACCAAAGAGGCCATCCTCAAGAAGCTGGAACGCGACCAGACCCGCCGTGACCTGTGGACTCCGGTGAGCGTGGGGGTCTCGACCGAGGTCGCGAGCAAATTCGTCGAGAACCCCGACCGCTTCCCCGGCTTTGACATCCGGTCGACGCCCATGCGGAGCTATTGGGACACGACGAGCCTGGCCCACATCCTGGGCTACGTCTGGACGCCGAACGACAAGGTGGACGAGTCCCTCCGCGCCCAGGGGGTGACCCCGGCCGAATACGTCGGACGGGCCGGACTGGAGCAACAGTACGAACTGGCCCTTATGGGTAAGCCGGGGAGCGAAAAGTTCGGTATAGACGCGAAGAGACGCCCGATCCGCTACCTAGGCAGTGACGAGCCGGTGCCGGGAAAGAAGCTGGTGCTGAGCATCGACCTGGAACTCCAGCGCCTGGCCAACCGGTTGCTGGACGGGCACCGTGGTGCGGTCGTCGCCCTTGACCCCCAGACTGGGGGGGTGCTGGCCCTGGCGAGCTCGCCGAACTACGACGCAAAGGTGTGGCAGGGCGGCATCAGCCACGACGACTACCAGCGTCTGCTCGACGACCCTGGCAAGCCCCTCTATGACCGCGGGTTCCAGGCGAGCTATGCACCGGGGTCGACGTTCAAGGTCGTCACCTCCATTGCCGCGCTCCGGGCCGGGGTGCTGGACCCCAGCCACGCCATCGTGTGCCCCGGTTACCTCGCGGTCGGTCGTCGCCGTATGAAGTGCGAGAACCACGGCCCTGGCGCGGTGCTCGACTACCGGCTCGCCCTGACCAAGTCGTGCAACACCTACTTTGGCGATTTGGCCCGCAAGGCCGGCATCGAGCAGATGCGGAAGGCGTGCGCAGATTTGGGCCTGGGCGAGCGGACCGGCCTGGACGTGCCTGGTGAAGGCAGCGGCTTTGTCTCCTCGCCGGAGTGGCTGGAACGCATGGTCGCCAAGGGGGCCAAACACGGTTGGTACGAAGGTGACACGGTGAACATGGGCATCGGCCAGGGTGAACTGGCCGTGACCCCGCTCCAAATGGCGGAGGTCGCCAGCCTGGTCGCCAACCGCGGCGTTTCTTACCGCCCGCATGTTGTCAAGGCGATCGTCGACCCCCAGACCAAGGAGAGCACCGACGTGGCCAAACAAGTCTTGGGCAAGGTCGACGCCCCGGGATGGTTCTGGTCTGCTCTGACGGGGGCGATGAACAACGTCATCGAGGGGGGCACGGCCCGGTCAGCCCAGATACCCGGCCTCTCCTGGGCGGGCAAGACCGGATCGGCCGAGAACGACCCTCGCAAGGCCACCCACGCCTGGTTCATCGGGTTTGCTCCCCTTGACAACCCCAAGATCGCGGTCTGTGTCCTGATTGAAAACGGTGGGCATGGCGGTGACGTCTCGGCCCCCATCGCCCGCCAGGTCGTCGCCCGCTACCTGGGTTTGGACAAGGACGCGAGCGCCTCGACAAAGCCCTGACCGTCTTGGTCCGCTTGAGCGGCCTTCTCTGTTTGGCCGGCGTCCTTGAGCGCCTGGGCGTACTGCGCGTTGGCCGCTTGGCCGCTCTGGACGATTTCGACGGCCCGGTCGATGTCGATGCCGCCCAGGTTTCCGGTGGCAATGACACCCGGCACCGTGGTCGCGACAAAGCGCTTGTACCCCTCGGTCGCCTCACCCAAGAGCCGGGCCTTCTCCGCTTTGTCTTGGGTGTGTCCCGCCAGGTAGACCCGGGCCTCGAACGTCTCCGTGGGGACGATCTCGGGGATCGCGCGGACCAAGTAGCTCGGTTTCTGCTCGACTTCGATGAGTTGTCGTGCCGTGGCCGCCGCAGACTCCTTGTCTCCCATTTGGTCATAGGTGCGCATGAGTTCGGCTAGGGTGGGCAGGCCGTTCGGGTCGTAGGTCAAGGCGAGCCGTAGGGAGGAGACGGCCGCGGCCGGCTTACCGGCCTGCGCCTGGGTCCTGGCGAGGGCCCTGAGCACCTTGGTACGGGGGTATTTCTTGGCCGCCTCGGTCAGACGTTCCAGGCGTTCCTCGGCGGTGCGGCTGCCATAGATACCGAGGAGGTAGGTCGCTTCGGGGTCGTTGACCGACTTCAGCCGTTCGGCCGCGTCGGCCAGTTCTGGAGTCCCCAGGGCCGACACAAACGATGCCTTGGCCACTTCCTGCTGACCGGCCAAAACCATCGCGACCATCGGCACCAGGCAACAGGCCACCGCGACCGCCACCCGCACCCATGACGGTGACCACTCGGGCGACGAAAGGTCGTCGGCGAGCTGGACGCCGACTCCCAAGACGATGAAGAAGGTCAAGCCCAAGCCCAGGTAGTAGACGTTGCTCTCGAAGAACCCGTGCGCGCACCAGGCCAGGACCGCGGCGACGACGGCGGCTTTTAGCACCCGCCTTGAGTCCGGCTCGGTGCCGTGGGTGGGCAACGCCTTGGCGAACCATTGGACGAGGAAAAGGACGAAGGCGGCGAGGGCAAGCCACGTGCCCTCGGCGGCGATTTGGAGGAATGTCTGGTGGGCAAAGACGGTCTGGTCGCTCAGGCCCGGTTGGGCCGAATAGAAGCGGAAGTTGCCCGCCCCGACACCGGTCGGGTGAGTCACCGCGATCTGGACCGCCGACTTCCAGAGGTTCTTGCGGAAGTCCTCGCTCTGGACTTGGGTCGCCGACGCCTGGAATACCCGGGGCGCCGCTTGGGCGCCGACGGCAAGGTTAGGGCGGGCCGACCGGGCCAGCGCCGGGCCCCCGACGGCGATGACGGCGGCCAACGCCAAGGTGACCGCGGTCCCCAGGGCCAAGGGCTTGGGTCGCTTGACCACGAACGCCATCGCGACCAGGCCGAGGAGACCGACGGCCAGGGCGCCGAGTCCTCCCTTGGACTGGGTGAACCAGAGCGTGGCGACGGCCAACGCGCCGCCGATCCATGACGCCCAGCGAAGCGGGCCTTTCAAGGACGAACCGAGCCCGATCGCCAGGAGGGCGCCGCCGACCACCAGGCTGGCGACTCCGTTCGGGTTGTTCCAACCGGCAAAGACGCGCCAAGTCGGGTTTGTCGCCGCTTCGGCCAGGTATTCGACGACACCCTTGTATCCGACCACGGCGCAACCGGCCACGACCGCGCCGAGGACGAGGGTGGTCCCTCGCTCCCGGCCCACACACGTGACGGTGAGGCCGAACGCCCCGGCATAAAGCATCCACGACCACCACGTCGAGAGCCCGACGGCGGCGAAGCTGGACATCGCGGAGGACAAGCCGAGCAGGCCGACAAGGGCGAACAGGGCGAGCACCATCGACACGGGCGGGACAGGGAGCACCTGACGCTTGACCAAGGTGTAGGCGAGGGCCCCCAAGACCAACACGCCGAGGAGCGCCCGCGCCATCAGAGGCAGGGCGGGGCCACCAAGCACCTCTGCCAGCAAGTTCTGGGAGAGGGGCGTGGGCTCTTGGCTGACCTGGCCGCCGATGACCGGAGCGAGAAAGGCGGCCAAGGCGAGGGCCACCGCTTCGGGACGCAGCCCCTTCACCGACGCCACCTCCGCACCAGTTCGTCACGCCAGTTCTTGCTGAGAAACACGAAGGCGCGAAGGCTGAGGGCGGCCGACGCGGCCGCCACCATGAAGGGCCGCCACAACACAAACGCTTCGCGGACGTCGTGCTTCAGGTAGTAGCGGAACATGGACCGGTGGAAGCGGACGATCATCTTGTTCGCGACCCGGTCGGTGCTCCGGCCGATGGCGTGGGTCACCACGGCCTGGGGGACGTAGACGACTTTCCAGCCTGCTTGCCACGTGCGCTTGCACCAGTCCACGTCCTCGCAGAACATGAACAGGGTGTCGTCAAGGACGCCGACCTTGTCGACGACCTCACCGCGTGCGAAGAGGGCGGCCCCGCTCAACCAGTCGACCTCGCGGGGCTGGTCGTGCTGCCAGTCCTGCATCAGGTACTCGCGCACGTACTTGTTGTCGGGGAATACACGGCCCAAAAGGGTGTTGCGGAACGCGGCCGCGACCGGGTTAGGGAACCGTCGGCAACTGAATTGGAGCGATCCGTCGGGATTGAGCAGCTTGGGCCCGATGATCCCGGCCTCGGGGTGTTCGCGGAAATAGGCGGTAAGGGTCCGCAACGCCCCCGGATGGACGACCGTGTCGGAGTTCAGCAGGGCGACGTCGCGCCCCCGCCTTTCGGCGATGGCCAGGTTGTGTCCGCCGGTGAACCCCAGGTTCTTGGTCTGTCGGAGCAAGCGGAACTCGGGGAACTCGGCCGCCACCATGTCGGGGGAGCCGTCTTCGCTGGCGTTGTCGACCACGACGACCTCGAAGTCGGCCTCGTCCCGGACCGCCCGGAGGCTGGCCAGACAGGCGCGAAGGTCATCGATCGTGTTCCAACTGCAGATGGTCACGCTCAGGTCGAAATCCACGGTAGAAGCCTTTGGCCCGCACAAACGCCCCCACCCAGTTGGCGACGACCACGGCCGGCAACCACAGGCGGTCCGCCCCGGCCAGATGCTTATGAAAGTAACGCGTCAGGCTGGTGTGCGATTCCCAAATCATACTTTTCCTCGCCTGGGACGTGCTCGACCCGTGGTGGTGGCCGACCCAGGCCCGGGGCGAGTAGAGGCAGGGCCAGCCCGCGTCGGCCATCCGCTTGAGCAAATCGACCTCGTTGAAGAAGATCGGGAAGTCCTCGTCAAAGGGGCGGGCGGGGTCACCCACCGCGGCCAAGGCGGCCTTGCGGAAGAGGAGGAAAGTGCCCATGGGCTGGGGCCCGGGCTGCTCGACCGCGTAGTCGAAGAGGGGCAGCGTGTACGCGGCCAGGGGCGACGCGGGGGCGAGCCGGTCGATTCCTAAGGCGGCCCCGAGCACGCCGAGAGGGGTGGGAAAGCCGCGTACCGACCGCTGCACCTCGCCGGAGGGGAACCGTAACTGGAGGGCCAGCGCGCCGTAGGTGGGCTCTGCCGCCAAGGTCCGCACCGCCGCTTCGAGTTCGCCGCCGCGAAAGACGGTGTCAGGGTTCAGGGTCAGCAGCCAGTCGTACCGGGCGAGGCCGAAGGCGATGTTGTTGCCCCGGGCATAGCCGGTGTTACCGCCCGGCTCGACCAGGCGCACGTCGGGGAAGAAATTGCGCACCATCGCCGCGCTGCCGTCGGTGCTGGCGTTGTCGACGACGATGACCTCGTAGGGGAACGAGGGCCCGTGACGGGACAGGGAGGCCAAGCACTCTTGGAGCTTGTCGCGGGTGTTCCAATTGACGACAAGGACACTGAGCACGGCTGGCCGATGCTACCTGGTAGGTCTATCTGCCCTAACGATATCGTTCGCCCTCTTGGTTCACCGTGGGTTGAACCGACTGTATTTTTTTGGGGGTTGGGTGATACCTTGACCCGTCAGCCTGGTATCATCCGTTGGCTGAGGGCGCGTTCGCCATGTGTCCCCAGTTGGAGGAGGAATAGATTTGCCGACACTCGGACTCGCCCTCGCCTGCGTCACCTACGCCGCCGCCCGCACCAGCGCCTTGGTGCTCCCTAGCGACGCCCAAGCCCTGACCAGGTGTGGAATCCTGCCGAGTCCGACCCCTGTCCCTGCCCCCGACACCAAGTTCCCCGAGTTCGGCGGCAACCGTTGCCGCGTGGCCAAAGACCACGTGATCGTGCGGGAAGAGCCCGACACCGACTCGGACAAGGTGGCCACCGTCGATATCGGCCGCACTGCCGAAGTCCTCGCCCGCAAAGACGGGTGGTACAAGCTCCGCTTTGACGGCGGCACCACCGGCTGGGTGCGCGGCGACATGCTTTCCGCGCCGAAGGGCGTCAACGTCCTCGCCCGTAACGTGATCCCCCTCACTCCGAAGGGGCCGAGCGAGAAGGACGAAGTCAAGACCAAGAAGGTCACCATCGAGATTGACGGGGACGAGGAACCGGACGCCGAGAGGCCCGAGCTCGTCGCCAAACTGGCCCCGGCGCCCGCGCCGGCGGTCAAGACCGAGTCCGCCTCGGTCGAGGCCCGCGACCTCATCGCCACCGCGAAGTCAAAGCTGGGCTCACCCTACGTCTGGGGCGCGACCGGCTCACGCGGTTCCTTCGACTGCTCCGGCTTCGTCGGTTGGGTCTATGCCCAGCACGGTGTCCGCCTGCCCCGCACCTCGATCGAGCAGAGCGGCGTCGGCCAGGCCGTCAGCAAGAGCGACCTGGAGCCCGGTGACCTCGTGTTCTTCCACACCAGAGGAGGCAGCCGGGTCAGCCATGTCGGCATCTACATCGGCAACAACAACTTCATCCACGCGAGCAGCAGCGGCTCGGTCAAGATCAGCAGCCTGGAAGAGGCGTATTACACCCGCGCCTACGCCTGGGCCCGCCGGATCAGCAAGGTCGGGAAGGCCGCGGCGACCAGCGCCCTGACGTCCACCCCGGTGGAGGACGGCGCCCAAAAGATCCGCCGCCAGGCCGCGGAAGACGAGAAGGCCAAGCAGCAGAACGGCATCGGAGTCGACATCATCGGCTGATCTTCCTGGGCCCGACTAGCACCCGCGCCCCAGTTTCGGCCCACAATAGGGGCCTCACAGCACGTGCTCCGGTCGTCTAGCGGTTAGGACGTCGCCCTTTCACGGCGAAGGTCGCGGGTTCGAATCCCGTCCGGAGTACCAATCCTCATTTTTGGCGTTTTCGCCCCCATTTTCGAGCCTCTCAGCGTTGCGTTGAAGTAAGGTATCGAACGGTTCTTTAAGCCAAACCTGTACTTTTCGCTCCTTCAGCTCTGCCTTCTCCAGGAGTTCTAATAGGATCGAGTGACGGGTGGGGCCATCAGCATGAATGAACCTGAGCGGGGCGGTTTGGGCTAGTTCTAATAGCCGCAAGCCGAGATCGTAGTACGACCCCTCAGTCTTGTCGAGGGCTTCCATTTGCACGGTGTAGCCAGCCAACTTTGACTGGAGCTTTGACCGGAGTGACTGGTAGACCTCCTCGCTCACCCGGTCGTCCATGCGGTCAAGGTACATACGCTCCAGCTTCGCACGGATCACTGCCGACTCCGAGGCGATCCGCTCCATGTTCGCCCGGCGCATTTCGGCTTCATCCGCCAAACTCTCTTTGAGCGCAATCTTGAGAGCCTCCAAGTTCTCGGGCGACAGAACCAACCCTTCCAAGAGCGAGGCGAACTGGCTGGTCAGCACCTCTTCCCGTACCGTCTGCATGCCAGGGCATTTCCTGTCTCGCATGCCCGTGCATCGGTAATAGATGTACTTGCCCTTCTTGATTTCAGCAGTGATGGAGCATCCGCAGCAAGCACAGGTCATCAAGCCGCGGTAGGCAAACTCGTGTGCTTCGGTGAACCCTGATCGGGTCGTTCTGCCATGCATCACGCGCTGAACCTCAAAGAAAAGCTCGGACGAGACAATCGGCTCATGGACGCCCGGATAGTCTTCGCCTGCCCACCTGACGATACCCATATAGACGGGGTTCTCCAGCATTCTGGAGATGGAACTTCGGGCGTAGGGGTGACCCGCGCGGGTCTTGAGCCCGATCTGCTTGGCGAGCTTC
>JAHBTB010000012.1 GCA_019638795.1 Fimbriimonadaceae bacterium
GTCGTCAAACAGGCCCTTCAGGTCATCCTCGCTGGCGGTCCCGACCGCGGACGCCTCGATGTTATGGAACACCCGTTCTAACGTCTCGTTGAGGTTTTCGTCGTCCTTGGCCCGCTTCCGGACATTTGAGAACAGTTCCGACGGCAGGATGTAGAAGCCCTTTTCCCTGACGGTCTCCCGGCGGGCCCCCTCGGCCTGATCGTCGCTGAGGGCGGCGTAGTCGAAGGGCTGTCCCGTGGCCTTGCGCTCCTGGGTGTCGATGTAGGCGGTCAGGTTTTCGGAGACGAACCGGTAGAAGAGCATGCCGAGCACATAGGCTTTGAAGTCCCAGCCGTCGACCGCGCCGCGGAGGTCGTTGGCGATCCGCCAGATGGTCTTGTGGAGCTCGGCGCGTTGGGCCTCGCTGGTGCTTGGGGGCATCAGGCGACCCCTTTCCCGAAAGCTCGTCGTTTCATCCCGGTTCCCGCGGGGGCGGCGGCGCCCCCGGCAAGGATTCTGGCAGACGAGGGGCGCGGTTCGTGCGCGGGGGGGTTGGGGGGGATAGGACGGATAGGACGGATAGGACGAGATAGGACGGATAGGGAGAGGGGAGGGAGAGCACCAGGGGCGGGAGAGCCCGGGGCGGGATGCCCCGGAAGGGGAGAGCCCCAGGGGCGGGAGGGCCCCCGGGGAGGGTCAGGCGGCCTTTTTCGGTGCTTTGCCGAGGCCGGGTTGGACGGCGAGGGCGACGGTGACGACGACGGGCAGGGTCTGGAGGGGCGAGGCTTGTCCGGTGGCGGTCTTGACGAAGCGGTAGGCGGCGGCGTAGTGGCCGGGGGGGACGGTGACGTTTTTGAGGCCGGTGTTGGTGAAGACGTGGAAGGCCTTGGTGCGGTAGCCCTTGGCGTTGGGGGTGCGGTTGGGCGATTTGAGGGATTGGAGGAGGAGTTCGGTGGTCACGCCGGCGGCGTTGGGGCCGCTGGAGGCGAAGGTGACGGTGACGGCGGCGGAGCTGGTGGCGGTGACGGTGACGCTGTCGCCGAGGAAGGCCCCGGCGGGGGGGTCGAGGGGGACGGTGCCGTTGGGGCTGACCTGGAGGAACTTGGCGGCGAGGGCCATGAAGGCGGTGTTGGCGGTGGGGTGGTAGACGCGGCCGTCGACGGGGTTGGTCTTGACGACGGTCTGGGCGTAGGCCTGCCACTCGTCGACCTGGGCGGGGGTGAGGTTCCGGTAGTTTTGGGCGGCCTTGGCGAGGGCGTAGCGGACGGACTGTTGGGGGGCGGTGCGGGGGTTTTTGCCGCTGACGCGGGGTTTGACGACGAGGCCGCTGCGGCCCTTGGTGACGACGACGGAGCCGGCTTTGCCGCGCATGTCTTCGAACGCGATGGAGAGCGAGGTCTTCATACCCCTAGTTTCGGGCCGTCGCGGGGGTTCCGCAGGGGGGTGTGAGCGAGGGGTGGGCGAACGGCTGGCCCGGGCTCTTAGGCGAGGATGCCTTTGACGACCTCGCCATGGACGTCCGTCAGACGGTAATTGCGGCCGTTGTGGAAATACGTCAGCTTGGTGTGGTCGACG
Organism: Fimbriimonadaceae bacterium; assembly: GCA_019638795.1. Classification (NCBI taxonomy): domain Bacteria; kingdom Bacillati; phylum Armatimonadota; class Fimbriimonadia; order Fimbriimonadales; family Fimbriimonadaceae; species Fimbriimonadaceae bacterium. Next base: position 1,555 of record JAHBTB010000012.1, read on the forward strand.
CCGAGAAGATAGAGCATCGTGGCGTGGAGGTCGTGCACGTGGACCTTGTCTTGGACGGCGAAGAAGCCGTAGTCATCGGTGGCGCCGTGCTTGTGCCCGGCCTTGACGCCGCCACCGGCGAGGATTGTCGTGAAGCCGTGGGGGTTGTGGTCGCGCCCGTCGTCGCCCTGGGCGACGGGGGTCCGGCCGAACTCACCGCTGATCATGACGAGCGTGTCCTGCAGCATTCCGCGGGCCTTGAGGTCGGTGATGAGCCCGGCGATGGGTTTGTCGACCTCCATGGCGTTGCTGGCGTGGTCACGTCGGAGGTCGGTGTGCTGGTCCCACTTGTAGGAGTGGGTGACTTGGACGAACCGCACGCCTTTCTCGGAGAACCGGCGGGCGAGGAGGCACTGGTGGCCGAAGTTCTTGGTCTTGGGTTCGTCGATGCCGTAGAGCCTCTTGGTCTCTTCGCTCTCGCCGGTGATCTCTTGGAGTTCGGGGGCGGCCATCTGCATGCGGAAGGCGAGTTCGAAGGAAGTGAGGCGCCCTTCGAGGGCCGGGTCAGGCCCGAGGTGGCGGAGTTGTTCCTGGCTGAGTTTCTGGAGGAGTTCGATCTCGAGCTGCTGGGCGGCGCGGGGGGTCTCCTTGTTTTGGATGAAAGGGATTTTGGCGTTGCCGGCGGGGATGCTGGCGTTGCCGACGGGGGTGCCCTGGGTGTAGGCGGGGAGGAAGGCGGAGCTCCAGTTGTTGACGCCGCCGTGGCTGAGGGTCGGGCAGATGGTGACGAACCCGGGCATGTCCTGGTTTTCGGTGCCGAGGCCGTAGGTGACCCATGACCCCATGGAGGGCCGGACAAAGGTGTCGCTGCCGGTGTGGAGTTCGAGGAGGGCTCCGCCGTGGCGGGAGTTGGAGGCGTGCATCGAGTTGATGAAGCACAGGTCGTCGACGCAGGCGCCGACGTGGGGGAAGAGGTCGCTGACCTGGATGCCGCTCTGGCCGTAGTGCTTGAACTCCCAGGGGCTGCGGAGGAGGTTGCCGGTGGGGCTACTGACGATGCGGGGCATTTCGCCGGTGAAAGGTTTGCCGTGGTCGCGGGTGAGCAGGGGTTTTGGGTCGAAGGTGTCGACCTGGCTGGGGCCGCCGTGAAGGAAGACGAAGATGACGCGTTTGGCCCGGGCGGGGAACATGGGGGCCTTGGGGGCGAGGGGGTTGGTGGGGTCGGTCACGGCGAGGCCGCGTTCGGCCATCAGGCTGAGAAAGGCGAGGTTGCCGAAGCCCATGGCGCTGGCGCGAAGCAGGTCGCGGCGGGAGAGGAAGGAGCTATTCGACATAGATGAACTCATTGGCGGCAAGGAGGGCTTTGCAGAGACTCTGCCAAGCGCTGTGCCGGGGGTCGGGGGCCAGGGTGTAGGCGGCCTGGAACCGGGCGAGGTAGAGCTGGGCGTTGGAGACTTCCCAGTCGGTGGCGGGGCGTCCGTAACAGGTCAGGTAGAGGGAGCGGACGCGCTGGGCGTCGGTGGCGTCCTTTTCCGAAAGGGCGTGGGACGCGAGGGACTGGGCGGCTTTTGTGACGATGGGGCCGTTGAGCATGAAGAGGGCCTGGGGGGCGATCGTCGTGCTGGGGCGGTCGCCGTTCATGACGGTGGGGTCGCCAAAGTCGAAGGCCTGGTAGACGTCGTAGACGGCGGCCCTGACGACGGGCAGGTAGATGGCCCGGCGGGGGCTGTCGTATTTGATGGAGTCCGCGCTGTTGGTGTCGGTCACGTAGGAGCGGGGTTTCAGGTTGAGCATCGTGCCGCCCATCGTGCGGTCGAGCAGGCCGGAGACGGCCATGATGCTGTCGCGGATCTCCTCCGCTTCGAGGCGTCGGCGGGGGAACCGCCAGAGGAGGCGGTTGTCGCCGTCGGCCTTGGCGGCAGGCTCGCTGTACCCGCCGGACATCTGGTAGGTCGCGCTCAACATCATCCGGCGCTGCAGCTTCTTGAGGCTCCAGTGGTCGTCATCGACGAACGTCGTGGCGAGCCAGTCGAGCAACGCGGGGTTGCTCGGTTGTTCGCCCAGCATGCCGAAATTGTCGACGGAGCCGACGATGCCGCGGCCGAACCGCCAGCGCCAGACGCGGTTGACGAAGACGCGGGCGGTCAGGGCGTTCTGCGGCGAGGTGATCCAGCGGGCCAGCTCGAGGCGGCCGCTGTGGCCGGAGGGGATGGCCGGCAGTCCGGGCCCCGAGACGCAGGTCGGGAACCGCCGGGGGGCCGGCTCACCAAGGGTCAGATAGTTGCCGCGGACGCTGACCCTGAGGTCGGTCGGCGTCCCCTCCTCGACCGCCATCGCGAGGGGGAGGTCGGGCTTTTCCTTGGCGAGGGCGGCCATCTCGTCACCCAGCCGCTTCAGCCGGTCGGCGACCGGTTTGGGGAGCAACCGGTCGGGGTTCTCGGGGAGTCCGATGCTCACGGGGGCCTTGGCCTTGACCTGGTCGGCCACGGCGCGCAGGACATCGGGAAGGAGCTGGTGCCGGGCGGCGACCGCCCCAAGGCTCTCGGTCGGGGCGGCGCCGGGGCGCGGGACGAGCAAGAACTTGTCGATGTGGGGGAAGTAGGAGTCCCTTTCGAACTGGACGGTGTTGCTCCCGGCCCGGAGGACGACGACACCTTCGGCCGACCACCGTTGCTGGGCGGGATAGAACCCACCGGTGACCTGGCCGGCGGCGCTGGACAAGGCGAGTCCGCCGTTCACGAGGACCCGCACCGGCCGGGGGTCGCCGGAGGCGTAGCGGACGTCGAGCTGGTAGGGGCCTGCCGTCGGTACGGTGACGGAGTACTCCGCTTGGTTCGGAAAGGTGCCGACGTTGTAGACGACGCCGACGCCCTTGCCGTAGCCGGTCGTGTCCTTGCCGACGTTGCCGCGGACAAAGTCCTCCGCCTCGCTGACGACAGCGTCCTTCGGGGCCGCGCCGTCCGGTGTGGCGACCACGGGGTGAAGGACGGGCCGGGCCGCGTCGGCGGCCAGCAGTTCTCGGGCGGCGGCCTCGTAGGCCGCGGTCTTGGGCTTCAGTTCAGCGAGGAGCTTGTCGCCGGCTTCCTTCCGGAGGTCGTCGGCCTCTTTCTTCTTGGCGACCAGGGCCTTCTGGACCGCGGCCAACTTGGCCTTCTGTCCGGGCGTGCCCATGGGCCGCTCGTTCCACTCGGCGACGACCTTAAAGTTCTCCATCGTCTTGGTCGACTTGAAGATGCCGGCCATGGCGTAGTAGTCCTTCGTCGGGACCGGGTCGAACTTGTGGTCGTGGCACCGGGCGCAACCGACGGTCAGACCAAGGAAAGCCTTGCTGACCACGTCGACCTGCTCGTCGATGATGTCCATCTCCTGCTTGACGGGGTCGTCTTCGGCCAGCGTCTTGCCGCCGAGGGCGAGGAACCCGGTGGCGACCATGCCGTCGTCGCCGGCCCCGGGCAAGATGTCGCCGGCGAGCTGCTCCTGGATAAACCGGTCGACCGGCATGTCGGCGTTGAACGCCCCGACCACCCAGTCGCGGTAGCGCCAGGCGTTGGGAAAGACAAGGTTCTCATCAAGGCCGTTCGAGTCGGCGTACCGCGCCACGTCCAGCCAATGCCGACCCCACCGCTCACCATAGGCGGGCGAGGCGAGCAGGCGGTCGACGACCTTTTCGAAGGCACCGGGGCCCTTGTCATTGACGAAGTCTTCGACCTCTCGGGCGGTCGGCGGCAGCCCGGTGAGGTCGAACGTCGCCCGCCTGACCAGGGTGCGCCGGTCGGCCGGCGGTGCGGGCCGCAAGCCTTCTGCTTCGAGCCCGGCCAAGACAAAGAGGTCGAGCGGACCCTTGGCCCAAGCCTTGTCCTTGACTTCTGGAAGCGGCGGGCGCCGCGGCGCGACGAAGGCCCACCACTTGCCCTTTGGCTTGGCCGGCGCAGCCGCCGGCCACGGCGCACCGGCCTTGGCCCAGGCGGTCAGGGCGGCGACTTGGTCGGCGGGAAGCTTCCCCGAGGGCGGCATCTTCAGGTCGGTCTCGTAGGAGACCGCCTCGGCGAGCAACTTGGCCTGCACCGCCGTGATCGGTCTGTCCAGACGCAGGTCGCCGGACTGGAGTCGGGGTCCGTGGCAACCCACGCAGGTCGTCTCAAAGACCGGCCGCACCTTGGACTCGAACAGGGCCACCTGTCCGGGTGACGCCGTTTGCGTCTGGCCCTGGACCGGCGCGGCCTGCGCGCCGAAGACAACCAGGCCCAATCCGACGGTGAACAGGGCCGCGGTGACACGGGCTTTCACCCCGTTCCTCCGGGTCGGCGACCAGACAGACATCCCCAAGAGTATACAAAGGAACTCGGCTTCAAACATCCCCTGCTCACGGGGATTGGCGACCCATCCGCCGCATGGGTGCGGCGCACGGAGCCGGCTTTGCCGCGCATGTCTTCGGGCGCGACGTAAATCGAGGTCTTCATGCCCCTTGTTTTGATGGGCCGCGGGGGGTCCCGCAGGGGGGGTGTGAGCGAAAGGTGAGCGAAAGGTAAGCGAAAGGGTGGCATGGGTGGGCCGGGGGGCGGTTTTTGGCCGGTCGAAAGGCGGGGAAAACGGGTGGTGTCCGCGGGGGCCGGGGGAAACCTGTCAGAATGGGGGGACCATGCGCCTTCTCTGACCCTGTCGCCTCCCCACCGAGGGGGCGAGCCTGGACCGACCAGGCAGACGACCACCCGTCCCGCGCGGGGCCGTCAGGTCAGACCGTTGCTGTCCGCAGCACTTTCTCTCCCTTGGCCCGCGGGCACCCCGACGAACTGGAGAAACATCAAGGAAGGCTGTATGGCCGCACAAATCAACAACGAGACACCGAAAGAGAGGCTTTTCCTCGTGTATGTGAACGAGGACGAGTCGGAAGACCTGTATTGCGAGCAAGAGTTGGAGGGCCTGGTGGAGGCGGCGGGGGGCGAGGTGGCGGGCTCGACCCGGCAGCGTCTGGGCCGTCCGCACAAGGCGACGTGCGTGGGGAGCGGCAAGGTGGAGGAGGTGAAGGCCTACGCGGCGGAGACGCAGGCGGACGTCGTGGTCTTTGACTGCGAGCTGACGGGCATCCACATCCGGAACCTGGAGGAGCGTCTGGAGCGTCGGGTGATCGACCGGACGCAGTTGATCCTGGACATCTTCGCCCGCCGGGCGCGGACTCGGGAGGGCATGTTGCAGGTTGAGCTGGCGCAGTTGAGTTATTCGCTGCCTCGGCTGATGAGCGTCTACACGAAGTTCGAGCGTCAGCGGGGCGGCATCGGCATGCGGGGCCCGGGCGAGACGAAGCTGGAGAGCGACCGCCGTCTGGTGCGTGACAAGATCGCGAAGCTGAACGTGGAGATCGACGAGGTGCAGAAGCACCGCGAGCTTCAGCGGGCGGGGCGCCGGGACCAGCCGTACGCCTCGGTGGCGATCGTCGGCTACACGAGCGCGGGCAAATCGACGTTGATGAACCGGTTGTGCGACACCGACCTGCTGGCGGACGCGATGCCCTTTGCGACGTTGGACCCGACGACGCGGAAGGTGCAGCTGGCGGACGGGCACTCGTTCTTCCTGAGCGACACGGTCGGGTTCATCCGGAAGCTGCCGACAATGCTGGTGGCGGCGTTCCGGGCGACGTTGGAGGAGTTGTTGCACGCGGACTTGCTGTTGCATGTCGTGGACGTGAGCCACCCGGAGTGGGAGACGCAGATGGACGCGGTGACGGAGACGGTGGCGGCGTTGGGCGGGGCGGACATCCCGGTGCTGACGGTGTTCAACAAGGTGGACGCCCTGGCGGACGCGGGGGTGGCGACGGGACTGGTGGCGCAGTGGCCGGACTCGGTGGCGATCAGCGCCCTGACGGGTCTGGGTATGGCGGACCTGGCCGACGCGGTGGTGCGGATGGTGCGCGACCGGTTCGGTCTGGTGCGGGCGCTGGTGCCCTACGACCAGGCCCAGTTGGCGGAGAGCGCGTACCGGTTCGGGCGGGTGGTGCACAAGGAGTACCGTGACGACGGTATCTACCTGGAGGCCGAGGTCGTGGCGGAGATGCGGGGGAGACTGGCCCCTTACGCGGTGACATGACGGAGGGCCGGGTCTCTCTGGGCGCTTGGCTGACGAAGGCCGAGTACCGTCTGGCCCAGGCGGGGGTGGAGAGCCCCCGTCTGGAAGCCCAGGTGCTGGCCGCTCACGCGCTGGGGGAGAGCCGGTCGTGGGTGGTCACCCACACCGAGGAGCTCGTCGACCCGTGGGTGTTCGGGTGGTCGCTGTGGCGGAGGGCGGGCCGGGAGCCGCTGGCGTACATTGTCGGCGAGCGGGAGTTCTACGGGCGTCCGTTCGCGGTGGACCGGAACACTTTGGTCCCCCGGGCGGACACGGAGGTGGTCTTGGAGGAGGCGGTCGACGTCGCCGACACCATCGCCACGGGGCAGGGCGACTTGGCGGTCGACGTGCTCGACGTCGGCACGGGTAGCGGTGTGCTGGCGGTGTCGCTGAAGCTGGAGCGGCCGTGGCTCCAGGTCACGGGTTGCGACGTGTCGGCGGGCGCCCTCACGGTGGCGTGGGTGAACGGCGAGCTACTCGGGGCCGAGGTGGCCTGGGTCGAGTCGGACATGTTCGCGAACATCGACGGGGAGTTCGACCTGATCGTCTCCAACCCGCCCTACGTCGCCACCGCGTCGGCGCTTGAGCCCGAGGTCGCGCTGCACGAGCCGGCTTCCGCCCTGTTCGCGAAGGAGGAGGGGATGGAGTTCTATCGGCGGCTTGCGAAGGAGTCGCTCGGCCATATCCGCCCGGGCGGACAGATGGTGGTCGAGCTGGGGGATTTCATGCTCGGCCCTGCCCAACTGCTCTTCGAGGACCACGGGTGGGAGGTCGTGGCCTTCCGCAAAGACCTGACGGGGATGCCGCGGGCATTGACGCTCGCTCCGCCCGCGGGGGGCCCGCTCCACAGCTCCGGGCCAGGGAACTGACCTCGGCATCTGCCATAATTGAACCTTCCATGGACGTTGTCGTCCCGCCTGAGTACCAGCGGCTTTTCGTGACCGACGCGGAACATCCCATCGTCAAAGTTCCGGCCCCGGTCCTGCGTCAAGTCGCCGCGCCGATCACCAAGCTCACCGACCGCCATCGGCTCTTGGGCGACAATATGGTCCGCATCATGAAAGACGCCAACGGCGTCGGGCTCGCCGGGCCCCAGGTCAACGTCCTCGAAAGGGTGATCGTCATCAACCCGACGGGAAAGCCCATGGTGCTCTTTAACCCCGTCATCACCAAAGCCGAAGGCGAGCAAATCGGCGAGGAAGGGTGCCTGAGCATCCCTGGCCTCTATGGAGACGTCAAGCGGGCCGCGATCATCGAGGTCGAGGCGGTCGACCGCAAGGGGAAGGAAGTCGTCTACGAGATGGAGGGGTTCGCCGCCCGCGTCGTCCAGCACGAAGTCGACCACCTCGACGGGCGCCTCTTCATCGACACGGTCGATGTCACCACCCTCTACTGGAAGGACCCCGCCGCGCGAGACGCGGAATGAGGGTCGTTTACTTCGGTACCGCACCCTTCGCCGTGCCCGCGCTGGAGCGGCTGGCCCCCCATGTCGTCGCCGTCGTCGCCCAGCCGGACAGGCCGGCGGGCCGCGGGCTCGGGGAGCAGGTCACCCCTGTCCGTGCCAAGGCCCTGGAACTCGGCCTACCCGTGCTGACCCCGGCCAAGGCCCGTGCCCCAGAGTTTGTCGAGGCGTTCCGCGCCATGGCGCCGGACGTCGCCGTCGTCGCGGCCTACGGCCAGATCTTGTCGCAACGCCTCCTCGACGTCCCCTCCCAAGGTTGCTTTAACCTCCACGGGTCCGTCCTCCCACGTTGGCGAGGGGCCGCCCCGGTGCACCGTGCGGTCGAGGCGGGCGACCGGGAGTCGGGCGTGACCCTGATGAAAATGGACGCGGGCATGGACACGGGGGACATGGTGGCCGTCGAGCGCACCCCCGTCGGGCCAGACGAGACCGCCGGGGAACTTTACGCCCGCCTCGCGACGTTGGCGGGAGAGATGGCGGCACAGTGGATCGAAAGGCTTGCCCTCGGTGAGTTCACCCTCAGCCCCCAGGACGACAGCCTGGCCACCCACGCCCGCAAGGTCACCCGGGAGGACGCGTTCCTCGACCCGGGCTTGGACGGGAGGACTGCCTACAACCGCTTTCGGGGCATGACTCCTACTCCAGGTGCCTGGGCGCTCACGCCACGCGGTGTGCTCAAGGTCACGCAGGCCAGGTGGTCGGAGTCGTCCGGGGCACCAGGGACGGTCTTGGCGACGAGACCGCACGTCACCGTCGCCTTCGCCACCGGGTCACTGGAACTACACCAAGTCCAACCTGAAGGCAAGCCGCGCATGTCGGGCCTGGACTATGCCAATGGCGCGAGACTCGCCGTCGGTGACAAACTCTTGGAGGCCGGGCCGTCGGCCGTGTGACCCATGCAGAAGAAAATCGCCATCCGCCTGATCGTCGGACTGATCGTCCTGGCCGGCCTGTTCGTCGGGTTCCGGGTGCTCAAAGACCTTGAGACCGACCCCCTGAAAGTCGAGACCATGGACTCGGTGGGCTGGGTCGCCGCCACCGAGACCGAGGGTGACGGCTCGCGCGCCGTCGTCTTTGACACGACGGGCAAGAAGTACGTCGACAAGCAGTGGCAACCGAAGAACACGGAAGACAGCATCTCGTGGATGCCCGACGGCAACCGCCTCGTCTTCAGCAGCGACCGGGGCGGCCGTTCGCAGAACCTCTTCTACTGGATCCCCACCAAAGAGATCGTCGAGAAGTTCAAAGACCAGTCGAGGAGCATGTCGGCCCCGTGGTTCGCCCCGAACGACCCCACCCAGCAGTCCGGGCTCATGATGTCGGGAGGCAACGTGTGGGAGTTCATCCCGCGCAACAAGATCATCCGCCAGGTCTTGCCTCCGCTCTTGCGGGCTTCTTCGGGGTCAGAGGAGGGAGCGGGGGCGACCAGCTCGATGGAGGCCCTGTACAAGAACTTCGGTTCCAGCTTCAAGAGTGCGGTCTATGTCGGTGACCGGGCCGGCATCATGACCGTGATGCGGCGGGACGAGGGTGAGGTCGTGATCCAGAACTACACGGAGCCCGACATCTCTGGAAAGCCCCGGCTCCCCGTCCCCATCGTCGCGGGCACGCGGGTCGAGATCACCTCGAACGGCGGCGACGCCGCGGTCATCGCCATCCACGGCTACCAATGGATCGACCCCGAAAAGGTTCCCGAAGAGTTCCATAAGGACGGGCACATCACCCGTCCTTACAAGAACGCCGTCATTCTCATCCAAAACGCCGCGTCGGCGGAGCCCAAGGCCGTCATGATGGTCGCGACCCGCGAAGACTCCGTCGAAGACTTTGGCTATCCGGCGGTCTCTCCCGACGGCACCCAGTTGGTCGTCGTCGTCAGCCGGCAGACCGGCGAGAACAAGACCGAGCCGCTGGGGCTCGTGCTTGTCCCCGTGGAAGACAACGGCGGGTCCAAGGCCAGGCCGCTTGTCCAAGGCGACATCAGCCAGCCGAGTTGGTCGCCAGACGGCAAGAAGATCGTCTACATCAAGCGCGAGAACGGCAAGGGCAACTTGTACATCGTGAACGCGGACGGTTCGGGAGAGACCCGGCTGGCCGAAGGCGACTTCAGCAACCCGGTGTTCAGCCCGCAACGACCCAAGTCTTCATGACACCAGGCCGACGGCGAGGGCGGCGACCTCGTCTGGCTCAAGGGTCTGGCAATGGCTGATCTGCCGGTACGGGCAACTCCGTTCCGGCCGGGTGACCATGTAGAGCCCGACGCAGGGGGTGCCGAGGGCCGCCGCAATATGCGTGGTGCCCGTGTCGCCGCCCAGATGCAGCTTTGCCCCCGACATGAGACCGACCAAGTCACCGACCCCGGTCTTTCCGTGCAAGCTGGTGAGGGGGCAAGACGCCTCTGCCGCCACTTGGGCGAAGACCTCGGACTCTGCCGCCGAACCGATGTAGACCGAGGCGATCCCCTGTCTGTACAACGCTTCCGACACCCGGGCAAAGGCTCGGGGCGGCCACCGTTTCGTCGCCCAAGCACCCCCGGCGTTCACCACCGCATAGGGCATGGCGAGGCCAGAAAGCAACTCTGACGTCCTTGCCCGGTCTTCGTCCGTCGGTGCCAACGCAAAGTCCGACGAGGCCGTACCTCCGGCCGCCCGGGCGACGTCGACGTACTGGTCGACCACATGGACCGAAGTCGGGTCCGGACGGACCGGAGCCGCAAACCAGCCAGCGAACTCACGTTGCCGATGGTAGGCCAGTTTCAGGGCGGCCTTTGCCGCCCCGACGATCCTCCCGGACTTGAAGAGCCCCTGGAGGTCGATGGCGATGTCGAACTCACCGAGCCCGACGACCTTTGCCCGCCAATCCTTGTCCCGCTTGTCCAGGCCGACAGTCTGGTGGATGTTGGCGCACCTCTGCGGCAGGGCGGCGAAGCGGCTGTCGACGACCCAGGTGACCTCATGGCCGGCCTCGGCCAAGCTGGACGCGGCGGGCAGCCCACAGACGACGTCGCCCATCGCGCTCAGGCGGACGATCAGCGCGCGCACGCGGCCTTCTCCAGCGCGGTGACCGCGGCCTCGACGACCGTCTTCGGTGAGACCAGGCCCGCGCTCGCCCCGGCCTGGAGGACCGTGCCTTGGGTAGACCAAGGGCGGTAGACGCCGGGGTTGGTCGGGCCGAAGACCGACACGACCGGCACGCCGTAGGCGGCGGCGATGTGTCCGGTGCCGGTGTCGGCGGCGACATGCAGGGCGCTGGCGCGCACGACCTGCATCGTCTCGGTGAGCCCGAGCCGGCCGACCAGGTTTTCGACGCCAGGGACATCAAGGCCGGGGTCGCGGGCACCTCCCACGGCGACGACGCGGCACCCGGACTTGACCAGGCCCTCGGCGACGCGCCGCCATTGCTCGACCGGGTACGTCTTGTCCCGGCTCCCCGCCCCGGTCTGGATCGAGACGAACCCGCCGTCGTGCCAGGCGGGGAGCTCGGGCATGGTCGGGAGGTCCGGCAGGGTCATCGGCCAGATCTGGTTGAGAAACGCAAAGTTCGCCTCGACCTCGTGCAAGCCGTGGGCGACGGGGGAGACCGGGTTCAGCTTGCGGGCGAGGGCGTCGGTCGCCCGCCGGGCGTGCCGCTCGCGTGCCCCGGCCAAGCGGAGGCAGAGGGCCGTCTTCGAGTGGCCCTGGAGGTCAAATCCGAACTCAAAGGCGTGCCGACGCAAGGACGTGAAACGCCGGGTCTGGTTCCACCAAGTCGCTGGCGACCACCTTGTCTTCTTCCACGCGTCCCGGTCGGCGACCACCGTCTGGTCGACCATCGCCCCGTCGGCGACGACCGCGGCGCAACGCTCCTGGGCCGCCCACACGATATGCCCTTCAGGAAACGCGCGGCGGAGGGCCGTCACCGCCCACGCCGCCATGACGCAGTCGCCGATGGCGGAAAAGCGGACGACCAAGACCCGCGGCATTTCACTCATTGCACGAGACCCCTCTGCTTGGCCGCCCGCCACCGGTCGTGCATCCACAGCCATTGCTCGGGATGCTCCCGGATCGCACTCTCCAACCAGCGGTTCACGGCCAACATCAGCCCTTCCCCCTTTTTGCCTTCCGGCAAGTCGACCGGTTGCAAGAGCGGATAAAACTTGATGACGAACTTGCCCTCGCCCAGGTGGAAACATGCGGCGGGAAGCACCGCCGCACCGGTCCGGTCCCGGATCACCCCGGGGCCGAGGACCGTGCCCGCGGGCTGGCCGAAGAAGGGGACGAAGACTTCCTCAGAGTTCTGGTCGGGCAAGATGCCGATCATCCCGTTCTTGCGGAGGGTCGTGATGATCGGCCGGGCCGCGTCGCCCCGCGGAAGCACCTTGGTGCCACTGGCCCGCCGCATGTCGTTGACCATCTCGTTCACCCCTTCCTGGTTCGCGTCTCGGATGATCACGGTCAGGTCCACGCCCGAAAGAGACAGGTAGGCCGCCATCCGTTCCCAGTTCCCCAGGTGACCGGTGATGAGGAGCACGCCCTTACCCCCCGCGAACGCCTCGTCCAGATGCTCCTTCCCTTCGACCGTCGCGTCGGCCAAAAGAGACTCAAGCGTCCACCCGGCCGCGCACATGAAGTCGACGACCGACCCACCGAAGTGCATGGCCGACCGCCGGGCGATCTCCGTCCGCTCTGCTTCCGACTTTTCGGGAAAGGCGTAACCCAGGTTCGCCACCGCGACATGGCGGCGTCGCTTCCCTGCCGCCCACATCAGCCGGCCCACCATGCGCGCCCACCGGGCACGCCCCGACGGCGACGCGGCGACGACCCGCCGCTGGACAGCCCGGGCCAAGGCGACGACCACGTCGTCAGTCCAACGCTTACCCGCGGGCATCGGCCACCTTGGCCAGGAGCCAGGCACGAAAAGCGGGGGCCGGCTCCACGAAGGCCTCGTAGTCGGCGACAAAGACGTCGCGGTCGACCGGACGACGGCGGAGTTTGACCCAGTCTTTGGAGGTGGTGACGAGGGGCATGTCGGGGGGTAAGGAGGCGAAAAGCGTACCTTCGTCGAGTCGGTCGTGGTCGGGGAGCAGCCGGGTCTCGGCGACGTCTACGCCCAGTCTCTTGACGTCGGCCACGAACTGGCCTGGTTCGGCAAGGGCGCAGACGACGCAACAGGGGCCCTCGGGCTGGGCAGGCGTGCCGTCGGGCCGGGCCAACGACGTCGAAGCGCGACGCCACGTGAAGTCTGGCGGGACCACCGCGTCGGCCCGGCGCCTCCCGGACGACCGGGGTTCGCGGTAGGGCCCGACCGGCAAACAAAGGGTGTTCGCCCTCGGCGGGTCCAGCAGGATGCGGACGTCGGGGTCTACCCTCAGGTGCTGGTAGCCGTCGTCCATCAGCATCACCGAGTCCGGGTAGTGCTTGGCGACGACCTCTGCCGCGCGGACTCGGTCACGACCGACGACCAGGGGCACGTCAGGTCGCTTGAGCCGGAACAGGGCTGGCTCGTCGCCCCATACGGCAGGGTCGATCTCGCCCGGCGGGGCCAGTTCCGCGCCGTCCTGGTGTGGTGAACCGTAGCCCGACGCCGAGACGACCACATGGTGTCCCGCGCCCATGAGGACGTCCAGCACATGGAGCGTGGTCGGCGTCTTGCCCGCCCCGCCCGCCACCAGGTTGCCCACGCACACGATAGGGCGGTGAGGCTTCGCCGCCCTCTTGAGCCCTAGGGCATAGACCGCCTGGTACGACCACCAACCAAGGGCGTAGAGGCCCGACAGCGGCGACAGGGCCCAGGCGACGGGCCCCATGCCCGACCAAAGCCTCCGCCGCACGTCGTCCATGTCTGCCGTATTATTGCGAAGATGCCGAGCCCAGCCGAGACTTTGCTGGCCCAAGGGGACGTCGCCGCCGTCATCGCCTTGCTTGAAGCGATGCCGCTGGCCGAGGGTGTCGAGGCCGCCTTTGAGCTTCAGAAGCTTGCCTACAACGAGCACAAAAACGCCGCCACCAACGTCGCGGTCGGCGAGTGGATCATATCGAAGGACTCTCCGGACGCCGACCGTGACCTTCGCGGCCGCGTGAAGGGAGCGGCTTACAACCTTGCCTCTGCCGTCTGGCGGGGATGGGACGAGCCGGGCGTGACCTTGACCCCGGACCTGGAAGCAAAGGGGTTGCCGATGGCCAGGCTCAACCTCAAGTTGGCATACGAGCTGGACAAGCCGACCATCGCCAAGTCTCGCGGACACTGGTTGGTCGGGGCCCACCACTGGTCGGCGGGTGACACCGACTCTGCCGTCACCGAGTTCAACATCGCGGCGCGGCTCGCAAGGGAGGCCGACTCGCCGGACGAAGCCCGGCTCAGCGAAGCCTACGCCCTGCTGGCCCAGAGAGACCCGGCCTGGCGGCAGGCGGCTGAATCCCTGGGGAGCGTCGAGTACGGCGAGTTCTTTGTCGGCCAGTTGGAGACGGCGGCCCGCGTCTTCGGCGTGGCTTCATAATCACGACCAGATTGCCAAAGGCCGCGTTCACGACCCTGGGTTGCAAAGTCAACCAATACGAAACCCAACGCATCCTCGAGAGCTTCGAGGCGGCCGGGTTTGAGGTCGTGCCGTTTGACGCACCGTCCGACGTCTATGTCGTCAACACGTGCTCGGTGACCAGCCAGGCCGGGGCCAAGAGCCGCTATGCCGTGCGCAAGGCGGCCCGCACCAACCCGGGGGCGAAGGTCGTCGTGACCGGTTGCGAAGCCCAGATGTCCTTGATCAAAGGCGACGGGCTCGACGGTGCGGACGTGGTCGTCCCCAACCCCCAGAAGCTCGCCACCCTTGACCACCTCCTTGCCGCGTTCCCGTCCCTGCGGCCATCCCGCACCGCCGCCCCTCCCCCGCCGCCCCCGGGCCGGACACGGGCGACTCTCAAGGTCCAGGACGGCTGCGACGTCTTCTGCTCCTATTGCTCGATCCCCTACACCCGACCGGGCATGGTTTCCCGCCACGCCGACGAGGTCTTGGCCGAGGCCAGGGGCATGGCGGAAGCCGGATACCACGAGGCGGTGCTGACCGGGGTCCTCATCGGGGCGTACGGCCCCGGTTCAGGTTCCGGTGGGGCGACGTTCGAAGACTTGGTCACTCGCCTGGCCGAGGAGTCTGGCCTCGCCCGCTTACGCATCAGCAGCATCGAGATGCACCAGGTGACCCGGCCGATCATCGACCTGGCCCGGTCGGGACAGGTGGTCCCCCACTTCCACATCCCCTTGCAGAGCGGTAGCGACCGGGTGCTGGCCGACATGGGGCGCCGCTACCGACGGGCTGAGTTCATCGACCTGTGCCACCGTCTGCGCGGCGAGGTGCCCGACCTTACCGTCACGACCGACATCATGGTCGGCTTCCCGACGGAGGGCGACGAGGATTTCGACGCCACCCTGGCCCTGTGTGAAGAGGTGCGGTTCCTCAAGGCCCACGTCTTCCGGTTCAGCCCCCGCCACGGCACGCCGGCCGACGCGTGGGGCGACCCGGTGCCACCAGAAGACAAGCAGCGACGGGCCGTGGCCTTGGCCCAGCGGTGCGACGCCCTCGGCCGGGCGGAGGCACGCCGGTTCCTGGGCCGGACGATGCGTGTCCTGGTCGAGTCGAAGACCCATCGCGACGGTGCCCTGGAGGGGCTCACCGACAACTGGCTGACGGTCAGGTTCTACGGCCCAGAGCACCTCAAACGGTCTCTTCAGGCCGTCCGGATCGACGAAGAGGCCGACGGGACGCTCTACGGCGAATGGGTGTCGTCCGTCCCCACGGGCGGCCTACGCCTCACCTCGGCCTAAGCGCCGGTGACGTTGAGAAACGGGTATCCCTGGGCATGCCCACGCTTTTCACGCGGATCATTAACCGGGAAATCCCGGGCGATATCGTTTACGAGGACGAGCATGTCGTCGCCTTCCGCGACATCGCCCCTCAAGCTCCCCAGCACATCGTGGTCGTGACCCGCGAGGAGACCCCCGGACTCAACGATTTGCCTGCTTCAGGAGACCACCAACACCTCCTCGACGCCGTGGCCAAAGTCGCCAAGGCCGTCGGCCTGACCAGCTACCGGCTCGTCATCAACACCGGAGAGGACGCGGGGCAGACGGTGCCGCACTTGCACGCCCACGTGATCGGAGGAAGGAGTCTCGGCTGGCCGCCAGGCTAGGGACTGGAGCCCCCGACGAGAATTGAACTCGTGACCTCTCCCTTACCAAGGGAACGCTCTGCCGCTGAGCTACGGGGGCCAGATTTTATGGTCCAGGGTGGTGGGGAGTGCAGGATTCGAACCTGCGAAGGCGTTCGCCGACAGATTTACAGTCTGTTCCCATTGGCCACTCGGGCAACTCCCCAAGACCAGAGGCGGAATATACCCGTTGGGCCCTGGCCTTGCCGGGGTCCCGTACCTCCAAACGGTACATTCCACACACCGATGGCCAGGACACTCTTCGACAAGGTGTGGGACGCCCACAAAGTCACCGACCTTCCCGGTGGCGCAGAGTTGCTCTACATCGACCGCCACCTTGTCCACGAGGTCACATCGCCCCAGGCCTTTGACGGCCTGCGCGAGGCAGGGCGGAAGGTCCGTCGGCCCGACCTGACCTTTGCGACCGTCGACCACAACGTGCCCACCGACGGACGCCCCATCGACGAGGAGTCGTTGAGCGGCAAGCAACTGGCCGCGCTCGACCGCAACTGCCGGGAGTTCGGTGTCCCCTTGTTCGGTTACAACGACCCCCGCCAGGGCATCGTCCACGTCATCGGCCCCCAACTTGGCCTGACGCTCCCGGGCCTGACGATCGTCTGTGGCGACAGCCACACCTCGACACACGGTGCGTTCGGCGCGCTTGCGTTCGGCATCGGCACCACCGAGGTTGAGCATGTCCTCGCGACCCAGACCCTGCGCGCCGCCCGACGTCCCCGGACCCTCGGGGTCCGTTGCGACGGCGCCTTTGGCCCCGGTGTCACCGCCAAGGACCTGATCCTCGCCGTCATCCGCAAGCTTGGCGCCGGAGGCGGTACCGGCTATGGCGTCGAGTACTTTGGCGAAGCCGTCCGCACCATGGGCATGAGCGGGCGCATGACGGTCTGCAACATGTCCATCGAAATGGGGGCGCGCGCCGGCATGGTCGCCCCGGACGCGACGACGATGGACTACATCGCCCAAGGCGACCGTCCTTTCGCCCCCAAGGGAGAGGACTTCACCCGGTTGGCCGACTACGCCCTGAGCTTGGCCACCGACGACCCGGCCGCCTTCGACCGGACAGAGAGCGTCGAAGTGGACTCCCTCTCCCCACAAGTGAGTTGGGGCACCACGCCCGCCATGACGATCGACGTAGGGGGCCGCGTCCCCGAGCCGCGCGACCACGCCGAGGAACGGGCTCAGACGTACATGGGCCTGAAGCCCGGCACCTCCACCGAGGAGATGGTCGTCGACACCGTGTTCATCGGTTCGTGCACCAACGCAAGGATCGAGGACCTGCGCGAGGCGGCCCGGCTGGCCAAGGGGCGCAAGGTCAAAGAAGGCGTCCGGGCCATGGTCGTCCCCGGGTCTGCCGCCGTGCGCGGTCTGGCCGAGCAAGAAGGGCTCGACACCGTCTTCATGGAGGCCGGGTTCGAGTGGCACCGCGCGGGATGCTCCATGTGCCTGGGCATGAACGGCGACATCATGCGCCCGGGCCAACGCTCGGCCTCGACGTCAAACCGGCCGTATGAGGGTCGCCAGGGTCCAGGTGCCAGGACGCATTTGGTGAGCCCGCTGACCGCGGTCGCCACCGCCGTCGCCGGTCACATCGCCGACCCACGCCCCCTACTGTGACCGGGGGCAGTCCGGGACTCCCTACCGGGCTGGGGACAGAAGACCGAGGACACGTGGGGGACCTGGTACCATCACTCCCCTTGATTGCCCTATTTGGAGGCCAGACGTCATGAAAAGGACTTTCCAACCCAACAACCGCAAGCGCAGCAAGACGCACGGCTTCATGATCCGCATGAGGGACGGCGACGGCCGTAACGTGCTGAAGCGCCGCCGCCTCCGAGGCCGCAAACGTCTGGCCGCCTAAGGGGCCCGAGCAAAGCGAGGTTCGACGAACTGTTTGACCACGGCCTCCGCGTGTCGGGCCCGCTGCTCACCATCAACCTCCTACCCGGTTCAGGGCTGGTCGGGGTCGCCACATCGCGCTCGATCGGGTGCCACGCACGACGCAACCGCAACCGGCGCCGTGTCCGCGAGGCTGTGCGCCTCACGACAAGCCAAGACCCGGCCTTTGACATGGCGCTCGTCGCCAAGTCGACCGTCGACGGGTGCGATTTCCAAGCTTTGCGTGACGAGGTCGTCCGCCTGACCGCCGAGGCCAAACGGAGATGGGCCGCAAGTTCGGCGTCATGATGATCAGGGCCTACCAGCGGTCGACGCGGTGGATGCCGCCGACCTGCCGCTTCACGCCGTCCTGTTCGGCCTACACGCTTCGGGCCATCGAGGTCTACGGCCTGGTCAAAGGGTCCTGGATGGGACTTAAGCGCATCGCGCGGTGCCATCCTTTCAACCCAGGCGGCCACGACCCCGTACCTCTTCCGGCCGACCACCACGAAACACGACCATGAGCCAACCCACCAAGCCGCGCGGCAACTTCATGCAGTCGTTGCTCTTCATGATGGTCCTCTTCATGTGCTATCAGGTCTTTATCGGCCAGCGCCAAGGCGGCATGGCCAATGACACGCGCACGTCGCAGCAGGTCTGGGCCGAGATGGAGAAGCTCAACTCCGAAGCCAAGGACCTCTCCATCGCGAAGCTCCTGCCTGTCTACGAGCAGAAGTACAAGGACGAGGCGGCCAAGGCCAAGACCCCGCAAAAGCAGGTCGACGAGCAGTTATGGAAGGCGATGGTCCTCGTCGCCGACACCGAGGCCCGGAGCGCCCACGAACACCCCGAGCACGCGATCACCAAAGAGTCTCGCGCCTTCCAGACCCTCAAGGGCAAGTTCGAACAGAACCACGCGACGCCCATGTGGGACGTCACCGTCAAGGTCGCGCCGTACAAGGACGGGTGGCCGGTCCAGCAGTCGGCAGGCACCCTCTACCAGCAACTGGTCACCGACCTGAGCCTCCGCCACAAGACCGACTTGGTCTGGGGCCTCGTGCCGGGTTACAAACTGGTGGACTTCCTTGTCGGCATCACCGGAAAGGTCCCCGGGTTCAGCTATTGGTTCGCGGCGTTGTTGCTCGCCGTCGTTGTGCGCGGCACGGTCTGGCCCCTGACTCAAAAGCAGTACAAGTGGGGCCGCCAAATGCAACAACTCCAGCCCTACATGAAGGAACTGGAGGCCAAGCACAAAGACAAGAACGGCCATGTGACCGACCAAGCGGCCTACCAGGCGGACGTCATGAAGCTCTACAAGGAGTACGGGGTGAACCCGTTCTCCGGCTGCGCCCCCATGGCGGTCCAGTTGCCGTTCTTCTTCTTGGTCTACGCGTGCATGCTGCACTACCAGTTCGAGTTCACCAAGGGCACCTTCCTCTGGATCAACCCGGGGACCACGGGCAAGCTGTTCGGCCTTGTCCCGATCGCCCCGAACCTCGGCGAGCGCGACTACATCCTGATCGTCCTCTACGGCATCTCCATGGTGGTCAGCCAGATGCTCACGCCGGTCAGCGACATCAGCAACGCCAAACAGCAACGGATCATGGGGCTGGTGGCCGCCCTCTTCGCCGCCGGATACATGTTCTTCATCCCCCTGCCGTCGGCGTTCGTCCTCTACTGGTTCTTCACCAACCTGATGGCCACCGGCCAGTCTCTCCTCGTCAACCGCATGCACTTGCCCCCTCTCCAAAAGAAGGTCACCGTCTCCGGCGGGGTGGTCCCCGTCGACGCGGCGGCGGTGGGGCAAAACGGCATCGACCCCGGATTCTTCAGCAAGACGGGCACGACCAAGTCACATAAGCCCAAGAAGAAGAAGTAACCTGACCCTCTTGATTTGAGTTAACGATATGGACGCCATCGAAATCATCGCGACCAGTGAAGAAGACGCCCTGACCCAGGCCGCCACCGCCCTCGGCGTGGCCGCCGACGCGGTCAAACTGACCAAGCTCGAAGAGACCAAGGGTCTGTTCGGCAAGCCGGGGAAGATCAAGTACTCGGCCTCTGCGGCGAAGGCCAAGGCGACAAAGACCAAGGCCGCCAAGGCAGAGCCCGTCGTCGCCGAGGCACCCGCCGAGGCCGCCCCGGTCGAAGCGGAAAAGCCCGCCAAGCCGGCCCGCGGACGAGCCAAGAAGGCCGAAGAGGCTCCGAAGGCCGCGGCCGCCGAAGCGGCTCCCGAAGCCGAGCGTCCTGAAGTCGTCGCCACCCAGGAAGACGCCGACAACCTGATCGCGATCCTGAACGAGTTGATGGAAAAGGCCAACCTAAAGGCCGAGGCGACCCTGACCTCTCTGAACGGCCGCTACGTCAACTTGGACATCGACGGTAAGGACGTGTCGTATGTCGTCGGTCGCCGGGGTGAGGTCCTCAACGCCCTCCAGTACCTGCTCAACGTCATTGTCAGCCGCAAGATGCAAAACGGCGTCCGGGTCGTCCTTGAGGGCGACAACTACCGGCAACGCCGCGAGGCGATCCTGACCCAGATGGCCCTCGACATCGCCGCCGAAGTCAAGAAGCGGGGCGAGGAAGCCGTCCTGGACGCGCTTCCCGCCTTCGAGCGCCGGGTCATCCACCAAGCTTTGGTCGAGATGGACGGCATCTCCACCTACAGCGAGGGCGAAGAGCCCGAGCGCCGCGTCGTCATCGCCCCCGCCGTCTGAACGCCGCTCTGCCCTGGCCTTCAGTCCCCGCCTTGTCATGGTCGGAGGACGGAAGGCCGGGGACTCCAGTAAACTCCCCGGCCATGCCGATGACGAAGCCGAGGGCCTTGAGGCCAGGCGCGCATGTCCGAGTCGTCTCCCCGTCTTCTGGGCTGAACCCCGACCAAGTCGAACTGGGCGTCGAGACCCTTCGCGACATGGGGTACGTGGTCAGTTTCGGCGAGCACGTCTTTGACCGGCACTACTACCTCGCCGGCGCCGACGCCGACCGCGCCAAAGACCTCCAGGAAGCCTTCGCGGACCCGACCGTCGACTGCGTGATGTGCGCGCGGGGCGGCTATGGCGCGGCCCGGATCCTGAGCATGCTCGACCTGGACGCCATGGCAGCCAGTGGCAAGGCGTTTTGCGGTTTCAGCGACATCACCACTTTCCATCTGGCCCTAAACCGCCGGGGTCTGGCGACCTTTCACACCCCGATGATGATCACCCTCAGCGTCCCTCGCGAGCCGTGGGTCGTCGAGTCCCTCGCCCGGCTCCTTCGCGGTGAAGACCCCTTCGGGGTCGACTATCCGCGGGCCCAGACGCTCACCCCGGGACAGGCCGAAGGTGAGGTCACCGGTGGATGCCTGTGCCTGTTGGCCGACAGCCTGTCGACGCCCGACCCGCTGGAGACCGAGGGCAAAATCTTCGTCATCGAAGACGTCGACGAAAACCCTCACCGGGTGGACGCGCTCTTCACCCACATGCGCAACGCCGGGCTGCTCCAGCGTGCCGCCGGCATCGTGATCGGCGAGATGACGCGGACTGACGATCGGTCAGACCCTTCGATCGGGAGCTGGCCCTGGCGCGAGATCGTCGCCGACCGGGTGGCCGACCTGGGCGTCCCCGCCGTCGTCGGCTTTCCCTTCGGTCATATGCCCAACATGCTGTCTGTCCCCCTGGGCGTCCGGGCCCGCCTCGACGCTGACGCGGGTACGCTCACCCTTCTGGAGAACCCATGCGCCGACTAGCCGTCCTCATCGCCCTCCTGCCGCTCCCGGCGTGGGCCCAGATTCAGAAGTGGGAGAAGTTGGTCGTCCCCGGCCTCACGTACCGGATGGAGATCGATTACGCCGCGCCCCGCGTCGTCCACATCCTCCGCTGGTCGCCCAGCGCCGCCAAAACGTCGGCTAGGGCCGAGACGGCCGGAAAGCCAATGCTCGCCCCCAAGGCGGTCGACGCCAGCCAGGGACGGGCGAAGGTGTCGGCCATGGTCGCACGCGACAACGCTTTGGCCGGCATCAACGGTGACTTCTTCCCGTGGCAGGGCAACCCGCTCGGTTGCATGGTGCGCGACGGAGAGTTGGTCGCGCCGCCCCACCCGGCCCGGTCTTGCTTCGGCTGGGGGCCCGGCGGCACGTTTGTCAGCGACCTCACCTTCCGTGGGCTCGTCCAGTTGCCGAGCGGCGACACGATGAGCCTGGACGGGCTGAACAGCGAGGCTGGGGACAATTCCATGGTCCTGCAGACCGCCACCGCGGGCTACGCCTTGTCCAAGGGACCGGCCACCCACATCCTCTTCGAAGCGCCCCAAAAACTTGGCCCGATCGGTCTCCTCAAGGGCAAAGTGGTGGGCGTCGTCCACGACAAGCCCTACGTGGTCATCGGCCCGGGCCAGGCGGTTTTGACCGTGACCGGTTCAAAGGTCGCCAAGGCGACGACGGCCAAGGTCGGCGATGAAATCACCGTCAGCGTCGGCGTCGAGGGATTCGACTGGAACAAGGTCGACAATGTCATCGGCGGCGGGCCGCTTCTCGTCAAGGGCGGTCGGCCCAGCGTCGACCCGCTGAAGGAAAAGTTCGGCGAACAGTTCTCCACCGTGCGACACCCCCGGACGGCAGTGGGCTCGAATAAAGACGGTGACATCTTTTTTGTCGTCGTTGACGGTAGGCAGGCAATGAGCCGCGGCGCGACCCTGGCGGAGATGGCCGACCTCATGGTCCAGATCGGCTGCGACCAAGCCATCAACCTGGACGGCGGCGGCAGCTCGACGATGGTCGTCGGCGGGGTTGTGATGAACCGACCCAGCGACGGCAATGAGCGCGCGGTGGCCAACGGGATCGTCGTGGGCACGGCCGTGGCCGCAACCGACGTCCAGATGGTCTTGAAGGGCACGCGCTCGCTCGAAAACGGCAAGTCCAGCGTCTACACCGTCATCGACGAGTCGGGGCAGACCGTCCCCGACGGCGAGGTCCTCTGGTCCGCCCAGGGAGCCGGGTGGATCGACCAAAGTGGCACCCTGCGTGGGTTCAAACCCGGTCGGTGCACCATCCGGGCCTACGTGCGCGGCAAGATCGTGACCGGCGAAGTGACCATCGAGTGAACCGGCCGGGCCCCCGTCCCGTAGGTAAGTAGAATTCACTGGCGCGCCCCCCTCGGGGCGCGCCCGGACTCGCCTATGCTCATCACATCTATCTGCTTCGCCGCAGCGTTGCAACCAGGCGGAACTGAAGTGCGCCTGGCCCGATACCCGTCGGTCAGCGGCGACCATGTCGTCTTCGCCTACGCCTCCGACATTTGGCTCGCCGACCGGCGCGGTGGCCCCGCCCGGCGCCTGACTGCCCACCCGGGCTCCGAAGGACTTCCCAAGCTGTCGCCCGACGGCCGGCAGATCGCGTTCCTGGGGCAGTACGACGGCGGTCAGGACGTCTATGTCATGCCTGCCGAGGGCGGCGCGCCCAAGCGGCTGACCTACGACCCGAACAGCAAGATTTTGTTAGGCTGGACCCCCGACGGCAAAATCGCCTACAGCTCGACCGACGGCAGCCTGACCAACCGGATGCTGCGCCTGTGGCTCGTCTCTCCCGAGGGAGGCATGCCCGAATGGACACCGGTCCCCGAAGTCGCCAACGCCAGCTTTTCGCCCGACGGCACCAAGCTGGCCTACAACCGCGCCCTGTCTTTCAACTACAACTGGCGGCGTTACCGGGGCGGCACCCAGGGCCGCATCTCCTTCTGGGACTTCAAGACCGGGAGCTATTCCGAGATTCCTGCGGGCCGGGAGCAGAACTACTTCCCCATGTGGATCGGGGACTCGGTCTACTTCATCAGTGACAAGACCCAACAGAACCTGAACCTCTACCGGTACGACACCAAGAGCAAGCGGGTCGAGCAGGTCACCCGGTTCAGTGACGGCGACATCAAGTGGCCGTCCACCGACGGAAAGACGATCGTCTGGGAGCGCAACGGCCGGATCGAGAGCTTCGACGTGGCCAGCAAGACCGTTTCCGGGTTCACGCCGACCGTCCTCAGCGACGAGACCGCCTTACGGCCCCGCTATATGTCCGTCGGCGACCAAGTCGACAGCATGGCCCTCTCCCCCAGCGCCAAGCGGTTCCTCGTCACGGCACGCGGCGAGGCCTTCTCGGTGCCCGCCCGGAACGGCGAGACCCGCAACCTCTCGAACACCCAGGGCGCCCGCGAGACAAACGTCGATTGGTCACCCGACGGAGAGACCGTCGCCTACATCAGCGACCGGAGCGGTGAGGACAGGATCTATACCGAACCTCAGATGGGCGGCAAGGCCGAGGAACTCGCGATCCCCGCGGGGCACAGTGTCCGCAGGTTCAGCTTCTCGCCGAAGGGAGACTCGATCATCTACGTCGAGCGCAACAACGGCGTCTTCGTCCACAACCTGAAGTCGGGGGCAAACGAGCAGGTCATCCCCGACGAGGCCGAGGTCGCCAGCTTCGACATGTCGCCGGACGAGAAGTGGGTCGTCTACACCAAGACTGGCCCGAACCTCCTCGCCGACGTTTACTTCTACGAGGTCGCCACCAAGAAGACGACCAAGGTCTTCTCTGGTGACTTCAACTCGACACCGGTCACGTTCGACCTGAGCGGAAAGTACCTCTACCTGGTCTCTAGCCGCACCTTCGGCTACTTCCCGACGGACCTCGAAGTGACCCTGGCCCAAAAGAACACGGCCCGTGTCTACGCGGTGCCCCTGTCCGCCGACCAAACGAACCCGTTGGTGCCCGAAGGCGACGAGGAGCCCGGCAAGGAGAAGCCCGCCAAGGCCGAGCCGTCCGGCGATGTGAAGGTGGACCTCCAGGGCATGGAGCAGCGGATGTTCCCGTTGCCCTATCCGCCCGGAGAGTACGTCGGGTTGATCGGGATCAACAACGGCGTCCTCGTCTTCACCCCGTCGGGATCGACGATCTTCAACTTTGCCAGCCGCACGCCCCAACCGTTCATCCAGAACTTCCAGAACGTGACCGTGAACGCCAGCCGCACCAAGGCCCTCTACAGCCAAGGTGACAACGTGTTCCTCGTCGACGTCAAGCCCAACGTCCAGCCTGGCGAAGGCCGCACGAGCCTGGCCAACGTCGGCTATGTCGTCGACCCCGCCAAGGAATGGAAGCAGATCTTCTGGGAGACCTGGCGGTACGAGCGGGACGAGTTCTACGACAAGGACATGCTCGGCATTGACTGGGCTGCGATCGGCAAGAAGTACGCCGCCCTGCTGCCGTCCGTCGGACATCGGTCGGACTTGCAGTACATCCTCGGCCTGCTGATCGGCGAACTGGGGACCGGCCACAGCTACCTGCAGAACCCGCCCGAACTTGGCGCAGACCTGCCGCGACAACCCATGCCGAGCATGCTCGGCGCCGACTACGAAGTCGTCAACGGCAAGATCCGGTTCAAGAAGATCCTCCGTGGGAACAACTACATGCCGTCGGCCTATGGCCCCCTCGGGGCGACCGGCGTCCATGTCGCCGACGGCGAGTACCTCCTTGCCATCGACGGCGAGCCTGTCGACGCCAAGACCGGCATCGGCCCCGCCCTGCTCGGCAAGGCGGGCAAGCAAGTGGTCCTTTCCATCGGCAAGACGACCGACCTCGGCGCGGCCCGCCAGGTGACGGTCCGCCCCATCCCGTCAGAGTCGTCCCTGCGCTACGAGACGTGGGTCGAGGAGCGCAAGGCGCTGGTCGCCAAGCTCTCCGGTGGTCGGATCGGCTATATGCACGTGCCTGACACCAACCTGGCGGGGATCACCGGCTTTGTCCGCGGCATGACCTCGCAGGCCGGGAAGGAAGCCAACATCATTGACGAGCGCTACAACGGCGGCGGGTTCATCCCGACGTTCTTTGTCGAGTACCTTCAGCGGAGGGCGACCAACATCGTCGCTCCGCGCCACGGCAACCTCGCTCCCCTCCCGAACAGCCTCGAAGGGCCCATGGTGATGCTGATCAACCAGCACGCCGGCTCAGGTGGCGACCTGTTCCCCTACCTCTTCAAGAAGGCTGGGCTCGGCCCCCTTGTCGGCAAGCGGACATGGGGTGGACTCGTCGGCATCAACGGTTATCACGGCCTTGTCGACGGCGGCGGTGTCACGGCGCCCGGGTTCGGCATCTTCGACCCGGACACCAAGCAGTGGATCGCGGAGAACCGCGGTGTCGACCCTGACGTGGACATCGACGACCGGCCCGACCTCTTGGCCAAGGGTGAGGACCCGCAGTTGGAGAAGGCGGTAGAGATTCTGATGAAGAAGCTACCCGCCACACCGAAGAAGGCCGAACGCCCGCCGTTCCCCACGGTGGGTAAAGGCGGAAACTGAATCTGCCCAGGCGGGAATCGTCCTCAGGCGATTCCCGCCTTTTTACGAGGCTGACCCTGCCTTGGGACGCCGACAATCACACGGGGTCTCCATGGCGGAACAGTTTGATTGGTCAGCAGTGCTGGAGCGGATAAAGGGGGACGGCGAACCAGTCCCCGCCGTCAAACCAGTGGCGAGCAACGGGGTCGGTAAGGTCGACCCGGTGGTCGCTCCGCCAGCTCCGCCAGCCCCGCCGGCCACAACCGCCCCACCGGCACCGCCGGTTCCGATGCCGCCGGTGGCCGAGACACCGCCGCCGCCCGTGGCCGTGGAGCCGTCTCTAGAGGCCGGCCCCCTCGCTTGGGACGAGGACGACATCCCCGCGCCGGTCGAGGTCCAGCCGGAACGGCCGAGGGAGTTCGCCCCGGACCCTGTGATCGCCCTGGACTGGGACGACGAGACACCTGCCACCCCGGAGCCACTGGGCACCGCCACCGTCGCCGACGTACCGCCAATGGAAGTCGTGGAGGGCCCGCCGATGCCGCCGGTCCCGGCCACGTCGGTCGAAAACCCGTCCTCTGACGAGACACCCGCCGCACCGGAACCATTGGGCACCGCCACCGTCGCCGACGTGCCGCCGATGGAAGTCGTGGAGGCCCCGCCGATGCCGCCAGTACTAGCCACGTCAGTAGATGAACAGTCCTCCGTGGTGGTCGAGGCACCTCCGGCCCCGGTATGCCCGCCCGAGGCTGCCCTTGAGGCCGAGCCGGTCATGGCCCCGCCGGCCCAGCCCGCCGACGAACGGCCCGCGATCAAGCTGTTGCCCACGGCCTTTGACCGGGAACTCGGCACCGAAGCGGAGGCTGAGCCGGTGGCGGACGACGCCCCGACAGCCCCGGCCACTTTTTCGATGTCCGACCTTGACGCGCTGAAGTCCGGGCCGGCCCCAGCGGTCGAGCCGGGGCCCGCAGTCGTGGCGGAGTGCTTGGAAGCGGCCTCCGATCTGGACGAAACCAGCACCGTGCCTGTCGAGGAAGCCTTGCCGGACTCGGCGGAGCCGGCCGTCGCCGAAGTCAAGGCCGAGACAAAGCCGACGCCCAAGAAGCCCGCCAAGGCCAAGGCCGAAGACGCTCCCAAGGCTCCCGAACTCAAGCTGGTCAAGCGAGACGGCCCGACGAGCTTCGGGTTGTCGGACAAGCGGCTGGGCGCCGCCTTGCTCGACGTCAAGGCAGTGACGCGCAAGCAACTCGAGGAGGCCCTCGCCCAACAGGTCGAGACCGCCGAGCCTCTGGGCAAGATCCTCGTCAGGAAGGGTTTGGTCACCGTCGCCAAGGTCCTCCAGGTCGTCGCGATGCAGCGTGGGCTCGACGCCTGGGACTTGGAACTTGACCCGCCGAAGCCAGATGCGACGGGGCTGGTCCAAGGCGAGACGTGTCAGCGGCTCGGCGTCCTTCCCGTCGCCGTCCGTGGCGACCTCCTCGTCCTCGCAATGGTCGACCCGGACGACACCGCCGCCGTCGACGAGGTCAGGAAGGAGGCCGGGTTACGGGTCCAGCCGGTGCTGGCCGACCCCGAACGTCTCGCCGCCCTCGTCCAACGGAACTATCACCTCGACGCACGCTCGTCGTCGGTCATGGACACCTTGGTCGACCAAGCCTTGAAGACAGCGAAGGAGAGCGGCCATGCCAACACCAAGGAGCGGGCCACCGTCACCGAGGAAGAGACCCGGCCCGTCGTCGGGTTTGTCAACCAGATCATCCACGACGCGATCCGGATGCACGCGAGCGACATCCATATCGAACCGCGGTTCGACCGCGCGGAGATCCGCTACCGGCTCGACGGCCAGCTGATGACGATGCGCGAAGTGCCCCAGGCCCTGGTCCCCATGGTCACGACCCGGCTCAAGATCATGGCCGAGCTTGACATTGTCGAATACCGTGTCCCGCAGGACGGACGCATCTCGTTGCAACTTGGCAAGAACACGATCGACCTGCGTGTCAGTTGCCTGCCCTCGCTGCACGGACAACGCATCGTCATGCGTGTCTTGGACAAGAGCATCGGCCTGCGCCGACTGGACGAACTCGGGTTCGACGCCGAGAACCTGACCATTCTCCGCTCTCTGGTGGAGAAGCCCTACGGCCTTCTCTTTGCCACCGGGCCCACGGGCAGCGGCAAAACGACGACGCTCTACGCCGCCATCCAGGAAATGCGCCGCGACGGGCAGAACGTGATGACGTGCGAAGACCCCGTCGAATACGACCTCGAAGGGGTCAACCAGTCTCAGGTGAACGAGCGGGTGGGCCTGACTTTTGCCGAGCAGTTGCGCGCGATCCTCCGACAAGACCCGGACATCGTCCTCGTCGGCGAGGTGCGCGACCACGAGACCGCCGAGACCGCCGTCCGCGCCGCGATGACCGGACACATGGTCCTCAGCACCCTGCACTGCAACGACGCGCCCAGCGCCATCGCCCGGCTCCTCGACCTCGGCGTGGACCCGTTCCTGCTCAGCACGTCGCTGATCGGCTCGATGTCACAGCGGCTGGTCCGGCGTCTTTGTGCCGTGTGCCGGCGTGAAGAGGCCCCCACCGACGAGGAGTCGGACATGATGGAACGCCACTTTGGCGTCCAAGGGGTGGACAGCATCTGGCACGCGGTCGGCTGCGACAAATGCCACAACACCGGCTACAAGGGCCGGGTGGCGGTCAGCGAGATCATGCCGGTGGTCGAAGAGATCGCCGCCCTCATCGCCGCCCGCGCCTCCCTGGAGCAGATCCGGGCGTCCGCGGCACTGTATGGCTACCTGCCCATGCAGAGTGACGCCATGGTCCGTGTCGCCCGGGGCGAGACGTCTCTGGAGGAGGCGCGACGCACCGTGTTCTTCGACACGATCCAGAGGAGGGACAAGCCGCGGAGCATCGCGGTCTGAGGCAGTCGGCGACCGGAGCCACCTGCTACCATTGAGAGACCATGGCCGAAGAGCCCGTCGCCCACCCGCCAGTTGTCAGCCGTGACGAGTGGCTGGCCCTGCGGCGCGAGCACCTCGTGAAAGAAAAGAACTTGACCCGGGCCGCCGACCGGCTCCGCGCGGAGCGACGCCGCATGCCTATGGTCGAGGTCGCCAAGGCATATGAGTTCGACGGTGCGGAGGGCAAGGTCGACTTGCTGGGGCTGTTCCAAGGCAACCGCCAACTGATCGTCCAACACTTCATGTTTGGGCCGGACTGGGAGAAAGGGTGCCCCGCGTGCACCGGACACGTCGACCAACTGGGCGACCTTTCCGACCTCGGCCAACGAAGCACCCGCTACGTCATCGTCGCCCGGGCGCCACTTCCGAAACTCCAGGCCTATTGGGCCGAGCGAGCCTGGGACTGGCCCGTCTACTCCAGCTTTGGAAGCGACTTCAACTATGACTTCCAGGTGACCCTCGACCAAAAGCGAGGCCTGAGGACCTACAACTACCGGGAGTGGGACGACCTGGAAGGCGAGATGCCCGGGTTCAGCGTGTTCTTCCAAACGAACGGTGTCGTCTACCACACATACTCCACCTTCCAGCGAGGGGTCGAGTCGCTCACCGACTCGTACGGGCTCCTCGACATCACACCGTACGGCAGGCAGGAAGACTTCGAAGACTCCCCGGCAGGCTGGCCCCAGC
This sequence comes from Fimbriimonadaceae bacterium, assembly GCA_019638795.1. NCBI lineage: Bacteria > Bacillati > Armatimonadota > Fimbriimonadia > Fimbriimonadales > Fimbriimonadaceae > Fimbriimonadaceae bacterium. The sequence continues at coordinate 31,109 of JAHBTB010000012.1, forward strand.
GGCCGACCTACGGATAGCGGCGAACAACGGAAACGGGGCCGCGAGAGGGGGAGCCGGCCTATAAGCCGGATTCTGTCTTTGTGCGACGATTTGACTGATGCGGCCAACCCGGAGGGTCTGCGGGCCACGTCGTCCCCTCCCTATGAGGCCTTGCTTCCGGTGGGGTTTGCCAAGCCGACCCAGTCACCCGGGCCGCTGGTGCGCTCTTACCGCACCGTTTCACCCTGACCCCGGTCAAGCCGAGGCGGTCTGCTTTCTGTTGCACTTTCCGTCGGGTCGCCCCGCCCCCGCTTGCGCGGGGCACCGTGCCCTGTGAAGTCCGGACTTTCCTCCCCGGCCCCGAAGGGCCAAGGCCGTCGCCCGGCCGACTCCCGGCCCATTAAACCCGCTGGTACCATGGCTCCGCAGTGATAGGCCCGGCGCAGATTGTCCGGCTGATCCAGGCAGGGCACCTGGACGAGGCGGTGCGCGCCGCCCGCCAATGGGCGGGGACCGCCGCGGACGACCCGGCCGCCTGGCAACATCTTGGCGTCGCCCTCGCCCACGCTGACAAGACCGACGAGGCGCTTGAGGCCTTCGACAAGGGTCTCACCGTCGCGCCGCACCATGCCGAACTCCATGCCGAGAAGGGCTTCGCCCTCGTCGCCGCCGGCCGCTTTGACGAGGCGGCGGACTGTTACCGGAGGGCCATGGAACTCGGCGACCATCCCGTCTTTCGCAACGGCCATGGCAACGCCCTGCTCCAGTCAGGAAAGCCGTTCGCCGCGGCACGCGAACTTGAAGTCGTTGTCCGCGAGCACCCCGACTTCCCTCCGGCCTGGTTCAACCTTGTCCAGGCCCGGCTCCAGGGCGGAGACAGCGCCGGCGCCCGGCGGACCGCCCAAGAGCTTGTCCGACGCGCCCCCCGCGACTACCACGTCCGAGACGCGGCGGTGTGGCCGCTCCTTTATAGCGACGACGTCACTCCCGAGGAACTTGCCGCGGGGCACCAGGTCTTCGCCGGCCTCCTTCCCCGACAACGTGACCCACGCCAGTTCCCCAACAACCGCGACCCCGAGCGCCGGCTCCGAGTGGGGTTCGTCTCCCCCGACTTCCGCGAACACTCGGTCTACCGCTTTGTCTGGCCCGTCTTCGAAGCGTTGGCCTCCCAACCGGTCGACGTCTATGCCTACGCATCGAGCTCGAACGAGGACCGCGGCACCCAGCACATCGCGTCGTTGGCCAAGAAGTACGTCGATGTCACCGCGATGCGCCCGGAGCAACTCGCGCGGCAAGTGGCCGCAGACAAGATCGATATCCTGGTCGACCTCGCCGGGCACACGTTTCTCAACCGTTTGGTGGACATGTCGGTTCGTCTGGCCCCAGTGCAGGTGACGTGGGTCGGTTACCCGTGCTCGACCGGAGTGCCGGCCATCGACTTCCGCGTCGTCGACCACCTCACAGACCCGCCGGGCTCATGGATGACCGAGTCCCCGCTTGTCCTGAACCCATGCTTCCTGTGCTTCGGGCCACCGGCCGACGCACCTGAGCCTCGTGACGAGACCGAGGGCCCCACCTTCGCGTCGTTCAACGTCCTTGCGAAAGCGACGCCCACAACCATCGACCTCTACGCCCGGTGCCTCCAGGCGTCGCCAGGATCTAAGCTGATCCTCAAGGCCCCCGTCCTCGGCGAAGAGGAGTGCCGGTCCAACCTTTTGGCCAAGTTCGCCGACCGCGGCGTCGACCCTCGCCGCGTCGAGTGCCTGGGCCGCCTTGAGCGCTATGCCGACCACCTCGCCTTGTACAACAAGGTCACCGTCGCCCTCGACCCCTTTCCCTACCACGGCACGACGACGACCTGCGAGGCGTACACGATGGGCGTACCGGTCGTCAGTCTGGTCGGCCAAACCCATCATTCCCGTGTGGGGCTGAGCCTGGCCCACGCGGTCGGGCGGCCCGAATGGGCCTGCGCCGACGCTGACAGCTACGTGGCCACGGCGGTGCGCCTGGCGACGACCTGGGGCGAAAGCGACCGCAAGAAACTCCGGGCCGACCTTGCCGAGTCTGTCCTGACCGACGCCGACGGCATGGCCGAGCGACTCATGACGGGCTTCCGTGCCGTCTGGCGCATGTGGTGTGGTCTCCGCTAGACGATCCGATGGGGGACAAACGCCGAGAGGTTGTCGGTCACCAGAGTGGCCGACTCACGGAACCCCAGACCACAGGCGGCATGGTCGACCACCCAACTGCCGACCACCGGCCGGAAGCCGTCAAATGCCGGCGTTTCAAAGTAGGCCTGGTACACAAACGGCCCTTCGTCATATTCGCCGCCCGTCTCGTGGACGACCTTGCCGCCTCGGACGACCTGCACGTTGGCCCCCTCCCGGCCCAGCATCGGCTTGCGGACGTAGTCCGTCATTCCGTTGGGATCGTCCAGATAGGCCGGCAACAGGTACTCATGGTACGGGAACATCTCCCACAGGACCGGAAGTAACCCTTTGGTGGAAAGGAGCATCTTCCACACGGGCTCGATCCAGTCCATCGACCCGGCCAAGCGAAGGGCGTGCTGACCGAACTCCTCCCGCACCATCCACTCCCAGGGGTAGAGCTTGAAGATCGAGAGGATCGGCCTCTCCTCCATGTCGACGAACTGCCTCTTGCCGCTGTCCCAGCCGATGTCGGCCATCGTGATCATCTCGGTCCGGACACCGGCCTCCTCGGCGGTGTCCCGGAGCACCGTGATCGTCATGACGTCCTCGACCGAGTCTGCGCAAGCAAAGTAGACCGGACTTCCCTTGAGGGCACCGGGTTCGGCGGCCAAGGCCTTCCACTTGGCGACGAGGGCCTCCCATATCGAGTTGAACTGGTCGGCGCCGGGAGAGGTTTCCTGGAGCCAATGCCACTGGACCACCGCCGCCTCGAGTAGCGCGGTCGGCGTGTCGGCGTTGTATTCGAGGAGCTTGGCGCTATGCCCGTCGTATGCCAAGTCGAACCGGCCGTAGATCGAAGCAGGGTCCTTCTCCCAGGCGTAACGGACGGCGCCCTCCTCCAGAGGGCCGAGGCCCAGACGGCCAAAGAGGTTCTTCTCGATGATGTGGTCGACCGCCTTCAGGCACATCTGCGCCAGGGTGTTGGTCGCGTTCTCGAGGAGGGCGACGTCCCTGGACCCGATCTCATAACTGGCCGACTCCTTCCAGTAGGGATGGCCGTCCGGGGTGGTGTGGAAGACCAGGCCAAGCTCCTCCACCTTGGCGACCCAGTCCACCCGCGGCGGATGCTCGACGCGTCGCATCAGCCGCCGAAGCCGCCCCAACCTGAAGCTGAACCACCAAATCCTCCCCGGGTGACGCCGCCCGACCGGGGAGCAGAGGAGGGCGACGCGGACGGCGCGGTCGAAGGCCCCGCGCCGGCTGTGCCTCGGCTTCCGCCAAAGACGGGGAAGTACCCACCGACCCGGCTGGAGGACGACCGGTGGTAGACCCAATGAGGTTCGGCGGTCGGCCCCCCGCCGTTGGCGACGCACTCACTGTCAGGGCGGCGGACGCCGAGCCGCGACTCGCAGACCCGGGTAGACCCGGAACCACAGCCGGCGGCGAGCAGGGCCGCACCCATCGCCGCCACAAGTTTGGCGGGGACCTCACGAGAGCGTTTCATAAGACTATTGTGATACACGTCGGCTGCGGTCACCACGTTGTGGCCTTCAATGTGCCCTTGGCCCGTCGCCGACCAAAGCCTCTCCTTGCGTGGTGGTTTCAGGATCGGAAAGGTATGGTTCAACCCATGCTTGACCCCCGCGTGACGCGGCTGGCGGAGAACATCTGCTCCCGCTCCACCCACCTCTCCTCAGCGGACAACGTCCTTGTCCATGCCGTCGACATTCCCGACGAAGTCGTCGCCGAGTTTGTCCGTGTCGCCCAAGCGACCGGCGCTAACGTCGTCGTCAGGCTGGAGAGCAACCGGATCAAGCGTCGGCTCCTCCTTGGAATGACCGAGCAAAACGCCAAACTGATCGCCGCCGCCGAACTCGCGGAGATGCAGAAGATGACCGCTTACATAGCACTGCGCGGAGGAGACAACACCAGCGAACTCGGCGACGTCCCCACCGAAACCCTGAACTTGTGGGAAAAGCATTACACCACCCCAGTCGTCTTGGAGTGCCGCGTCCCCAACACCAAGTGGGTCGCGATGCGGTGGCCGTCGCCCAGCATGGCGCAGCTCGCCAAGCTGCCTACCGACGCCTTTGAAGACTTCTACTTCGACGTCTGCACCCTGGACTACTCGAAGATGGCCAAGGCCGCCGAGCCGCTTGTCGATTTGATGGACCGCACCGACCGCGTCCGGCTTGTGGGGCCCGGCACCGACTTTTCATTCAGCATCAAGGGCGTCGGAAGCAAGAGCTGCCACGGCGAGCGCAACATTCCGGACGGCGAGTGCTTCAGTTGCCCGGTCGCCGGCTCGGCCAACGGCACCGTCCAATACAACACGGTCAGCCTGTACCAGGGGACTGAGTTCAAGGACATCAGGTTTGTGGTCAAGGACGGGAGGATCATCGAGGCCGAGGCAGGCGAGCAGACCGCCAAGGTCAACGCCATCCTCGACACCGACGAGGGTGCCCGTTCGTTTGGTGAGTGGTCGCTCGGCTACAACCCCTACGTCCTGCATCCGATGAAGGACACCCTGTTCGACGAGAAGATCGCGGGTTCCTTCCACCTGACTCCCGGCAACGCCTATGAAGGCAAGGGAGGCGGCCAAAACAAGAGCGCCGTCCACTGGGACATCGTCTGTATCCAACGCCCCGATTACGGCGGGGGTGAAGTGTGGTTTGACGACGTCCTCGTGCGCAAGGACGGTCTGTTCACCTTGCCTGAACTCCAAGGCCTCAACCCCGACCGACTCCGTGACGCGTAAAGAAGGCCCAGGAGATTTGACGGGCGACCCTAAGTAGGCCGGGGACGACCGTCCGACAATCCTTGTAGGGTCGGTCACCCTGCTAGGAGTACGCCAGGATGCCTCAGTTTGCTTACGTCGCCGTTGACAACACCGGCAAGGAGATCAAATCGGTCCTCGACGCGGAGAACGAGTCGGCGGTCATCGGCCGTCTGCGCGAGCTCTCCCTGCAGGTCGTCGAGGTCAAGGAGACCAAGCGTAAGGTCCAGACGGGCAAAGCCCGGGGCAAGATGAAGCCCAAGGCGCTGGTCGTCTTCTCGCGGCAGTTCGCCACGATGATCGACGCGGGTATCCCCATCCTGCGCTGCCTGGAGATCCTGTCTTCGCAGACCAAGGACCCGTTCATGCGTCCGGCCCTCGAGCAGATCACCGCCGACGTCAAGGGCGGTTCGACCCTCAACGAGGCGATGGCCAAGCACCCGGTGGTGTTTGGCAAACTCTACGTCAACATGGTGCGCGCCGCCGAGATCGGCGGCATCTTGGACGTCATCCTCGACCGCCTCAGCGGCTTTCTTGAGTACGAGAACGAGGTCCGGGCGAAGATCAAGTCGGCGATGATGTACCCGGTCTTGGTCATCTGCTTCAGCCAGTTGATGCTGTTCGTCCTCTTCAGTTTCGTCCTGCCGAAGTTTAAGGAGATCTTCAACGGCATGGACGTCAAGCTGCCGTTCGTCACCGCCATGCTCTTCGCGATGGGTGACTTCATGGCGGCGTATTGGTGGGTCATCCTGCTCGTCTTGGGCGCGATCTTCTTCGGCATCAAGTCGTACGCCAAGACACCCAAGGGCAAGCACCAGTTGGACTACATCAAGCTGAAGTTCCCGATCATCGGAGAACTAGCGCTCAAGATGAGCGTCGCCCGGTTCTGCCGCACGTTCGGCACCCTGATCAACAGCGGCGTGCCGATGATGCGGAGCCTCGAGATTGTCGGCGAGACCCTCAACAACGCCGTCCTCACCGAGGCGATCGACCACACCCGCAACAGCATCCGCGAGGGTAGCAAACTCAGCGCCCCGCTAGCCCAGAGCGGCCTCTTCCCCAGCATGGTCACCCACATGATCGACGTCGGTGAAGAGTCGGGCCGCCTCAGCGAGATGATGGTCAAAGTGGGCGACTTCTACGACGCCGAAGTCGAGTCCACCGTGAAAGGTTTGACATCGATGATCGAGCCCTTGCTCATCATCTTTCTTGGCCTGGTCGTCGGTTTCATCGCCATCTCGGTCATGACTCCGGTCTTCACCCTGGTCAACGGCGTCAAGTGACGCGAGCCTAGAGACAACTGCATAACAACTGAATATCAGGCCGGCGCCGCAGGATGCGGCGCAGGGCCAATCAAAGCCAAGGGTCACGGCAGGACGCCGGTCAGCCCTTGGGCGCGGGAAAGGATTTCCGCGTGACGGTCACGGAGCGAACATGTCGGAAGCATTGGCAAAGAGGAACGCAGACGCCGAACAGTTGATCCTTGAGTACCTGGCGGATCCCAGGCCAGACCTCAAGGACCTGGTGATCCTGCATTACGCGGGCATGGTGGAGCGCATCGCGAGAAGGTTCAGTGGGGTCGAGTCGGTCGACGACCTCGCCCAAGTCGGCTACATCGGCCTGCTCAACGCGCTCAGCAAGTTCGACCCCGCCGCCGGCGTCCGCTTCAACACGTACGCCACCCACCTGGTCGCCGGAGAGATCAAGCACTACCTGCGCGACCGGGCCCAGACGATCCGCCACCCAGCCTGGCTCCAAGAGCTCCGTCACAAAGTCAACCGCGCCACCACCGTCCTCCAGGCCGAGTTGGGGCGGGTCCCGACCGACCGCGAGGTCGCCGAACGGATCGGCGTGAGCGAATCGGCCGTCCAAGAGGTCAACGCGACCCACGACATGCTCCGGGTCGCCAGCCTAGACGCCACGCCCAATGACGACGACGAGGCGGACAGCGACGTCGAGCGCTTGGACGGGAGCCTCGTCCAAGGCGCCCAGACCAGCGTCGAGGACCGCGTCGTGCTGGAGACGGCGATGCAACAACTCCGTGACCTTGAGCGCGAGGTCCTCGTTCTCTTCCACTTCGACGCCCTCAGCCAGACCGAGATTGCCGCCCGGCTGGGCATCTCCTGTAACTACGTCTCCCACATCCTGCGCCAGTCGCTCTCCAAGCTACGCCGCATTCTCACCGCCGAGGAAGACCAGGACCGCCTGCTCCGCCTCGCCCGCCCCGACCAGTCTGACCAGGTGATGGACCCTGAGACCAGCGCGTACACCGAGGCCTACTTCAAATCACGCCTGACAGAGGAGCTACACCGGGTGTGCAGCCACAACGGGGTCGTCAGCATCGTCATGGTCGAGATCACCGGCGTCCAAAACATGCGCGGGTTCTTCGGCGAGCAGGGAGTCAAGGAGTTCGTCACAGACGCGGCCGAGTTCTTCCGGTCCAGCGTGCGCGCCCTCGACATAGTCTGCCGCCACGGGCAGCACGGGTTCGGCATCATCTTGCCGTCGACCGGTGACACTGCCGAGACGGTCTGCCAACGCCTCGAGACGAAGTTCGGCCGGTGGGCCGTCGGCCGCATCGCGCCGAACAGCCCGATGAAGGTCCGCTTCGGGTTCGCCACGGGCCCGGACAGCGGCCGCTCGGTGGCCGACCTTGTCAAGGCCGCCCTGCCCGACGACGAGACCTTAGCCCAAGCCGCCTAAGCCGCGCCGCCACAATCGTCCATGTGGCGGATGGTGTTTATCCCGGCCTGACCTTCGGGCCCGCGCCTTCGGACCGGCCTTACGTCGTCATCAACATGGTGGCGACGATCGACGGGAAGACGGTCAGCGGGCGGCGCGACGAGACCGTCGAGGACCTAGGCTCGGCCATCGACCACGCCACGATGCGCCAGATCGAGGTCGCGGGCGACGCGGTGCTCGTGGGAGCCGGCCTCATGCGCGCCACTCCGGGTCTCTGGTACCCGCGGCAACTCAAGCGGTACGTCGCCACCCGCGGCGGCGCACTGGACTGGCAGTCCCGGTTCTTCACCGACGCACCCGACCAAGCCTGGGTCGTCGGCCCGGCGTCCGCTTTGCCTGCGGGCACCCAATGCGTCGACACAGGTGGAGCGACCGACTGGTCGCGGGTCCTCGGCACGGTCCGGCGGGAGCATGGCATCGAACGGCTTGTGGTGGAAGGTGGCAGCGAACTGAACGCCGGGTTGCTCCAGGCAGGGCTCGTCGACGAACTGTTCCTTACCCTTGCCCCCAAGATCAAGCTCGGACGCGACGTCCCCACCTACGCTGGCGGCGAGCCCTTGCCTCGGTCGTCACTGCTCCGTTTCCGCCTCGTGAGTTGCCAACCAGTCGGCGACGAAGTCTTCCTCCGTTACCGACGGCCGGAGGCCGGGTAGCGCCGTGCGGACGCGGGGGCCGCTGCGGTCGGCCACCTACCTCCTGCGGAACAAGGGCAAGTCCCTCCCGCTCGTCGGTGTCATCGTGCTCGCCGTCATGCTTGTCAGCGGCATCGTTTCGATGATGGACTCGATCCCCCTGAGCATCCGGACCATCTACAGCTACTCGCGCCACTACGCCGGCCTGACCCCGCGGGGCGACCCCACCCAGACCGAACGCATCAAAGAGACGGTGGAGCAGGAGAGCCCGGTCAAACCCGACCGGATCATGTACGTGAGGGGTCTGGACCTGAACGTCATGAGCATCGTCGGCAAATGGCCGTTCGTGATCATCGCCCTGAAACCGGAAGACTTCCCCTACTACATGGAGCATGTCGGTCCGGGAAAGCTCGACGGGCGCCTGCCCAGGCCGGGTGAGGCCGCCGTCGTCTTGAGCGAACCGGTGATGCGCAACCTTCACGTCAAGCTTGGCGACATCATCCTCGGGCCGGACAAGCCGGAGGCGTACTCGCCCAACGAGGTACGCGTCGTCGGCATGGTCCACTCGCCGGAATGGGTCGCGGCCATGCCTTACGACTACGTCGCCGAGAACCACTTCCCCCCGGTCGACGCCCTTCTTGTCTTCGCCAAGGACGCCGACGAGCAACGCCAGTTTGACCACTGGGCCGAGAAGCGCTTCACCGGCGAGCGGGCGCGTGTCTTTGCCTACCACAAGCTGGAAAAGGACACGGCAGAGATGTTCAACATCCTGTACAAGATCCTCGACGTCGTCATCGGTCTGCTCGTCGTGGTCATCACGATCATGATGGGCATGCTCATCAGCATCTTCCTGGCCCAGCGTGTCCAAGAGTTCGGCCTGCTCCAGGCCCTCGGATACACGAAGAGGGCGATCTTGGGCCGGGTGATGGGAGAGATGACCGCCGTCGTGGTCGGCGGCTGGGTCGCCGGAGTGCTGGTGGCCTACGCGCTCCTCAACGTCGTCAAGGCGTCGCTCATGGATCCCCGGGCGTTCATGCTCGACCCGCTTGACCGTACCGCCTACATGTACACCCTTCCCGTGCCCGTCGCGATCTACACCGTCGCCTTGGCGACGGTCTTGCACCGGTTCCGCACCTTTGACCCTGTCGCGGTGGTCGAAAGGAGGGTCGTGTGACGGCCCTGGAGCAGGCGTCCCTGGTCTATCGCGACAAGGAGGGCGACGTCTACGCCTGTCGGGAGGTGGACCTGGAAGTCCGGCCGGGTGAGTTCCTGGGCATCTTGGGGCCAAGCGGCTCGGGAAAGTCGTCGCTCCTCTACATGCTCAGCGGCCTGAAGGTGCCGACTTCCGGCCGTGCCCTCTACCGTGGTCGTCGTCTCGACGAGCTTTCCGACGCGGAACGCAGCAACCTGCGCCTGAGGACCTTCGGGTTTGTCTTCCAGCACCCGTTCCTGGTCGGCTACCTCTCCGCGCTGGAGAACATCCTTGTGGCCCGCCCCGACGCCGACGCCCGGGACGAAGCCGCCGAGCTTCTTCATGCCGTGGGCCTGTCAGAGAAATCGCACCGCCTACCCCACGAACTCAGCGGCGGCGAGAGGCAACGCGTGTGCGTGGCGCGGGCGCTCTTGGGGCGGCCCGAGGTCGTCTTCTGCGACGAACCGACCGCGGCGCTCGACCACGCGACGGGGGTGCGCGTCATGGACCTTCTCCGACGGCACCGTGGCGACGGCAGTTTGGTGGTGGTCACCCACGACCCCACGATGCTCGACGGGGTGGACCGGGCCGTCCATATGGCCGAAGGCAGGGTCCTTTAGCGACAGGGATCGTGTTTGGCCAGAAAAGTGCCGTCTAACAAACTGTGGTGCCGGGCGGTCAGTGACAACCTTCCCGTCATGGGCCCCATCGCTTGATTTCGAACCTAGCGTTTGGTATCATGCGTCCGCGCGGCAGACGTCGGGTGACCGGTAGCTGGCGCCGAAAGCTGAGGACCATCCTGTCTTAATCGAGGCGGGAACAGGTCAGGAGGACAGGTGCTCTCAAAGCGGCGGTCCCCTGGTTTGTCGGGTTACGAACGGCCTGCAGGGCCTCAGTTTTGTCGTTCGGTCGGGTTTCTCCACCGACCTCGCCCCACGGGGCGGAGTCGGTCGAGACCAACGTGAGGGAAACTTGATTGGCTACCACAGTACTGACTCCATTGTTCGCGGCCTGTGCCGCGGTCGTTGTTCCGTTGGCTAGCGCCCAACGCCAGGCCTGGTTCCGGCGCATGCTGGGCCGCAAAAACCGAAAGGACATGGTCGCGGCTCCGCCGCGGATCGAAAACGAGGCCGGTTGGCAGCTCGTGCACAGCGAGGACGCCGACGACTTCAACCACTGGCTCGGGCGAGACTCCCAAGGTCTGCCCCCCACCCAAGGGGAGGAGCCCTCACTCGGGTCCCATCTCCTGATCGAGTTGTTCGATTGCGACCACGAGGCGCTTGAGAAGGAGATGTCCGTCGGTGCCGCCATGCTGGACGCCGCCCGCGCCAGCGAGGCGACGATCGTCACGCATTCCTTCCACGAGTTCAAGCCGTTCGGCGTCTCGGGCGCGGTGATCATCCAGGAGTCGCACTACACCGTGCACACCTGGCCGGAACACGGCTACGCGGCGGTCGACCTCTTCTATTGCGGCGGCACGATCCATGTCGACCGGGCTATCGAAGTCCTACGCGACCGGTTCAAGCCGGGACGGATCAAGTTCCTTGTCGTCCGCCGCGGTATCCAGAGCGAAGTCGACCTCTGATCCCAACCTTCGGTCCCCGACCAGACGTCGGGGACCGAAGTCTGCCGACCCCCGACGTCTGGTGCTATCCTCTCGCGGACTTCCATGAGTGAGAAGCTGTTCTCCCAAAGCACCGGCATGTTCATCGCCGAGACGCACACCGAGGGCGTCACGTGGTTCTTCTCCATCGACCGCTTCCTTGTCGAAGGCAAATCGAAGTACCAGCAGTATCAAATCGTCGATGTGCCGGTTTGGGGCAAGACGCTGTTCCTAGACTACAAGATCCAGTCCAGCCTCCTTGACGAGTACGTCTACCACGAGTCCATGGTCCAGCCCGCCATGACCGTGCACCCCAATCCCAAGAAGGTCCTTGTCGCGGGTGGTGGCGAAGGTGCCACCCTGTGGCAAGCCCTGCAGCACAACACGGTGGAGCACGCCGACATGGTGGACCTCGACGAGGAGTTGGTCCAGTGGGTGAAGGTCCACATGAAGGAGTGGCACCACGACTGCTTCGACGACCCGAGGGCCCACCTCTACCACCTTGACGCACGCAAATGGATCGAGGACCACAAAGGGTTCGGCTACGACGTCGTCCTCAGTGACCTGCCCGGTCCGCACGAGGGGAGCCCGGCCCGTATGCTGTACACCAAGGAGTACTTCCAGCATGTCGCCGCGTCCCTGTCCGACGACGGCGTCTTCGTCCTCCAGTCCGGCGCGTGCAACGAGACCTACCCCTACCTCTTCAGCCAGATCTTCGCGACCCTGGACTCCATGAAAGACACGTTCGCCTACGTGCGCGGCTACTACGGGTTAGTGACGACGTTCCAAATGCCTTGGGGCTTCATCCTCGCCAGCAAGAAGCACGACCCGCTGGCTCTGAGCCAGGAAGAAATCGCCCGGCGCCACGCCGACCGGGGCGTCGCCAACCGCTACTACACCCCGCGTTTCCACCAGGCGATGTTCACCCTGCCGGAGTACATGTTGCGGGCGATCGAGCAGCACGGAAAAGTGCTCACCGACGCCGAGCCGTTCCTGTGGACTGCGTGATTTCGGTACAATAATGACTCAGTAAGGGTTTGAAACGATGAAGTTTCGTAAGCTGTACTGGGTCACCGAAGTTCTCGGCGACAACGGCCGTTCACAAGTGGGCGGCGTTTACACTTCCATCCACGACCTCTTGGAACGCGGCCTCCATTGGACCGGCGACCAAGAATTGCAGGCAGGCTTCCGCGTGACCTTGGTCAAGCTGGACTCTGACAAGGCCCCCCTGGGCCGCTGGGTCTCGCCCGACTTCGCCGGGATGCACGACGCCTTGCAGGAATACGTCGCCACCGACGAGTTCAACGCGCAGGACTGCGACCTCCTCCTGGAGAACCTCGCCAAGTTCGCTCAGGCGAGTTGACCTCGGCCCCGACACAAAGACGCGGGCCCCGTCCGGTGTGGACGGGGCCCGCTTTTTTTTCAGGGCGGCTGGATCAGCCGCCGGTCGTCGTCGTCGGCTGGGGCCCACCGCTGCCCGAGGTGTTGGGCGGCGTGGGGGTGCCGGTGGTGTTACCCGTAGTCGTACCGGTCGTCGAACCCGTCGTCGGCAGCGGGGTCTCGCCAGAACCGCCGGTGGTCGTGGCGGGCAACTTGGTGTCCTTGGCCGATTCCTTGAGGCGCTCCTCAAACTTGGCCCACATATCCTTCAGCGACGGATCGGAGACTTCGATCTTGGCCGCCTTCAACTTGTCAGCCACGCGGCGGGTCAGGTCACTTGCCGCACTGCCGCGCTGGATGGCAAGGCGGCGCCGCAGGAGTTCCTTCTTCTCCTTGGTCATCTCGATCGGCTTCGCCGACGTCTTGGAGTTGACAAAGAACTTCACATAGCTCGTGCCGGCCTTGATCCAGTCGGTCGCCTTGCCCGTCTCGGTGCTTTCGATCGGGCCACGGATTTCCGGGCTCAGCTTGCTCAGGTCGGTGTCGCCGGTGGCGTTGGTCGCACCTTGAATAGCAAAGCGCCCTTCGTTCTCGGCGGCGTTCGGTGCCTCACTGAACTGGCGGGCCGCCATCTTGAACAACATGCCGCTGTCCAAGGCCTTCTGCGCGGCGGCTTTCTTTTCCTCGCTCTTGGCAAAGATAAACGTCAGGTTCGCCTTGGCTGGTTCGATGAACTGCTTCGGGTTGTCCTTCATGTACTGGTCGACGTCGGCCTCGGTGACGGTGATGCCCTTCGTGATGATCTTCTCTTGGGCCAGCTCGGACATGATGTTCTGGCGGATACCTTGCAGGGTGAAACCGATGGCTTGGAGGTTCTTGATGAACGTGCCGTCCAGTTTCGTGCGGAAGGCGATTTCGTCATCGACCTCTTTTTCGGTCGGCGCGACGCCCTCGTCCTTGGCCAACTGCATGATGATCTTGCGCGTCACCAGTTCTTGCATGGCCTGAAAGGCGAGAGTATCGGCGACAGGCACCTCGGCGATGCGGCCGTTCACGTTCACGCGGACGGTCCGTTTCGTCTGAAGCTGTTCCATGAACTCGTCGCGGGTGACGGTGTCACCAGCGACATTGGCGACGCTGGAATTGTTGTTGCAGCCCGCGAGCAAGGTAAGGCCGGCGATCACCGCCAGTCCGGCAAAGGAGCGAGTCCTAGTCATCATGTCTATCCTAAGTATTCGGTCTCGAAAGCCCTCCAACTGAGGGTCGCGGGACGCCGACATTCCCTGTCGAACAACAAGGCCGCGTCAAGTGTGCCACAGCCCTAGGCCGAAATATCGACGTCATGGTGTTCGGATGAGTCTTCTTGGGGCTCGATGTCAAGAACTTCCTCATGGATCTCGACAACGTCATGGTGGCTTTCTTTGGGTTCGTCCCGGCCTTGGCTGGGGCGCTCTTTTCGGTCGCGGTCCACGCCGTAGGTGTGGGCTGCTTGGTTAAGGTTGACTTGAACGATCCGGTTGATTTGGTCCATGGCCGCCGCTAGGCGACGTGTGCCGCCCCCTCTTCGCGCATAAAGTTGCGCAACCGACCCATCGCTTGCGTGTGCAGTTGGTACACACGGCTCTCACTCACTCCCAAAACCTTGCCGATCTCTTTGAAGGTCAGCCCCTCGAAATAGTAGAGGGCGATGACCAGTCTTTCGCGTTCGGGCAGGCGGTCGACCCCGGCCGCCATGATGCGGCGCAGTTCTTTGCCCTCCACCTCGACGCCCGGGTTGGCCTCTTCGTCGACGATCATCTCGACAAAGTGGATGTGGTCGTCGCCGTCCTGACTGCCGCCACCGACCACGTCGTCCAAACTGTAGACGTTGGTGCGCCCCATGCGGACGAGGAGGTCGTTCACCTCTTGGTCGCTCAGGCTCAGGTAGTCGCCCAGTTCGCGCACTGTCGCCGGACGACCGAACTCGGTCTCCAGCTTCGTCTGGGCGCGGTCTAGGGCCTTGAGCTTCTCGCGGATCGACCGCGGCACCCAGTCTTCGTCGCGGAGCATCTCCAAGATCGCGCCGCGGATGAGGGCGATGGCGTAGGTTTCAAACTTGACGTCCCGGGTGGGGTCGTACTGGTCCACGCTCTTGATCAACCCGATGACGCCGGCGCTCACCAGGTCGTCACGGTCGAGACCGCCCGGGACGCTGGTCACCAGGCGGCCGGACGTGATCTTGACAAGATACGAATAGTGGTTGATCAGGTCGACCCGTGCCGACGGGTTCTTGTAGACCTTGTAGTCGATCCAGGTCCTCTGGAGCAGGTCGGGTGACAATGGCATTCTAAAAAGGGCTCCCAGATTGTTCAGGCGGCGATGTCCTCATAGTCATATTCCGCCTCTTTGTCTTCAGCCTGTTTGACGACCTGCGGGACCCGCTTGGCGAGCGCCTCCCAAAACGCTCCCGCGACGTGACCCACGACGTAGGCGATCCCGCCCCGGGCCAAGCATGTCCAGGTCTCTGCACCCGAAACCACACTCGCGCCCAAGGCGACCAAAGCCATCAAGCCGGCTATGACCTTCGCCATACCCACGCCCAGTAGCTCTGATGACAGGCTGCCACGGTATGAATACTGGCAAAGTTCAGGACGCTCTGTAGGGCAAACTTGACGCGCCGTCTTAAGTATTTCTACCTGGACGTCTCAAGTGGAATATCAAGGCCGTCGTACGCCAACTTGATCTGAGCGGGGAGCCTCGCCTCCGTCTCCGCGTGGTCGTAGTCGTCGCACAAGTGGGTGAAATAGGTGGTGCGGGCGCCCAGTTCCAAGGCGACCTCGACGGCCCGGTCGAAATGAAAATGGTTAGGGTGCGGACGGAACCGCACGGCGTCGAGGACCAGGGTGTCCAAGCCGCGCAGGCGCCCCATCGACTCCTCCGGGATCCGGCTGACGTCGGTCAGGTACGCGAATCCGCCCACCTTGACGGCCAGGCACTCCAACGGCCCGTGTTCGACGGGAAAGACCTCGATGCGCATCCCGCCCGCCTCCAAGACGTCGGGGGCGTCACGCAACTCGAACCGCGGGACGAAGACCCCGTCGGGAAAGGCGGCGAAGGCGTACGGGAAGATCCGGCGGACGTCCTCTTGGGTCGCCTTGTTCGCGTAAACCGTCATCGGCTCTTGGTACTTCAGGCAAAACGCACGGAGGTCGTCCATCCCCATGATGTGGTCGGCATGGCCGTGGGTGACAAGGACGCATTCCAAGTCAAGGCACCCGGCGCGCAGGAGTTGGGTGCGCAGGTCCGGCCCGCAGTCCACCAACACGTTTCCGGTCGGCCCGCGCAAAAGCAGCGAGGACCGCAAGCGGTGGTTGCGCGGGTCGGCCAAGAACGCGGCGGGATACTCCTTGCCTAGGCTCGGGACGCCGTTACTGGTGCCGCTGCCCAACACCGTCGCGACCGCCGCCGTCATCCGCTGAAGGTCTTCTCAAGGACCAGCATGGCGACCATCGTGCTGGGCACTTCGCTGTACTGGGCGATCCGCTCCAGACACCGCGCGTAGTTCCGTTCCGCCAGCTCGTCGTTCACCGGTGTCTCCGTCAAGGCGTCGGCGACGATGGCGATCGCAGACTGCAGGAACTTGGCCCGGTTTTGGGGCAGGCTCCGGTTCGGCGTCGCTGAATACTCCCGGCTCAACTGCTCGTAGATCTGTTCCCAACTCTTGCCCGCGAGGACTTCGGCACGGCTCCGGGCCAGGGCCGCCTCTTGCAACCGACGCTTCTCCGCGTCGCGCTTCTTCTCGAGCTCCCAGTCGTGGGCCGTGGTTCCGGCAATGACCCGGAGGACCACCGCACTCCCCAGCTTTTGGCTGACGGTGTCCTCGACCTTCTTGCGCGGGGCGGCGAGGCGCAGGTGGCCGGCCAGCTCGTTGGAGCCGTCGTCAAGGCCAAGGATGAGGACGCCGTCCTCGACGGCGATCGGGGTCGCCGCTTTGAGCGCGGTCCACACGCCGACGCCCGTCACGCCGCCCATGATCTCGGGCAACGCCTCGTGCCATACCGCAGCAATGTCGGCCATCCAGGTCATTATGGTTCCTGGACCGGCGGTCAGGCTAGGTTCCGCGGACGAAGCCTGACCCGCCCCGGCGTTAGCCCTGGCGCTTCGAACCCGACACGATGACGTCGGCGACGGCATATGACCGTCGGATGTCCTGCAGGACGATCTTCGCCCGTTGGCCGATCAAGTCGCGGCCGTCCAGGAGTTCGACATAGAAGCCTTGGTCGGTCCATCCGATCGCCTTGTCCGTGCCCTCGACCGCCGACCGGCGGATGTTCGCTTCCAGCACTTGGGCCCGTCGATAGCCCATGTGGGTGGAGTCCATCTCTTCGATGCTGCCGCCGATGATCTCGAACTCGTCGATCTCGAAATCCACGTTGGCGCGGATGTAGAGCCCTCGCTTGAGGTCGTGCTCCAACTCCTCGATGAACTCTCCGTCGCCTCCGATCAGGGCCTCGACGACGGCCGGATGGCATTCGACGTAGAAGGCGTTGCCCGGCTCGCGCAGACGACGGCGCATCTCGCGCTCGATCCAGACGCTGACCGTGTCGGTGCTGGGGATGCGGCCCCGGCCTTCGCACGTCGGGCAGGTGTGGGTGATCGCCTCGGTGACGCTTTCACCGGTGCGTTTGCGGGTGATCTCGACCAGGCCCAGCGACGAGATGCGCCCCACGCGGGTCCGGGCGCGGTCTTTGGCAAGCACTTTCTCGAAGTGGTCGAGGACCTTCTTCTTGTCGTCGGCACTCTCCATGTCGATGAAGTCGACGACGATGATGCCGCCCATGTCGCGCAGCCGGAGCTGGCGGGCCGCCTCGTCGGCCGCCTCCATGTTGGCCTTGAGGATCGTGTCGCTCAGCGAAGTCGAGCCGACCTGCTTGCCCGTGTTGACGTCGATCGCGGTCAGCGCTTCGGTCTCGTCGATGATCAAGTACCCGCCGCTGCGGAGCCAAACCTTGTGCTCCAGCAGTTGGTCCAGGTCCTTCTCGATGTTGTAGTGGTCAAAGATCGGTTGCTCCTTGTCGTAGAGCGCGATCTTGTCAAGCAGTTTGGGGGCGACCATGCCGGCGACCAAGCTGACCTTCTCGTACTCCTCGGGGTCGTCGATGACCAGCTTGTCGATCTCCTCGCCAAAGATGTCGCGGATCGTGCGGTAGAGCAAGGTCTGGTCGCGGTGGACCACCGCGGGCGCCCGAAGGCGCTTGGCCTGCTCCAGCACTTGGCTCCACAACTGCTGGAGGAACTGGATGTCGGCCCGAAGTTCCGCCTCGGTGCGCTGCTCGCACTCGGTGCGCAGGATCAGCCCGAAGCCGTCGGGGATCAGCGCGTCGCCGAGCTTCTTCAGCCGGTCGCGTTCACGTCTGTCCTCGATCTTGCGGCTGACCCCGACGTGGTTGCCCTCGGGCATCAGCACGACGTAACGGCCCGGCAGGCTGATGCGGGTGGTGACACGCGCGCCCTTGGTGCCGCGCGGCCCCTTGGTCACCTGGACCATCAGTTCCTGGCCCGGGCGGATCAACTCCTTGATCTTCCGGCGGCGCAACTCAGACCGGCGCACGCTCGCCGGGCTGTTGTCCGTGTTGTCCTCGGGGATGATGTCGCCGACGTACAGGAAGGCGTTGCGCTCCAGGCCGATGTCGACGAAGGCGGCGTCCATCCCCGGGAGGACGTTCTGGACGATGCCCTTGAAGATGCTGCCGACCACGCGTTCTTCCCGCTCGACCCGGTACTCCATGAGCTGGCGGTCCTCAAGGACGGCGATGCGGGTCTCGCGGGAACTGCAGTTGACGAGGATTTCGATCTCGTCGGGTCGCTTGGAGGCGTCGCGCTTCGCCGCGACGGTCTTGGATGTGCGCACGGAGGGCTTCTTGGCCCTCGACGATGGTTTTCTCATTTTCGGTTGGGAATCCTTGCTGTAATTCACCCGGCGGGCCAGCGGGTTTGGCGGACGGTCAGTTCGACGCGACTCCCCACGGCTCTCGACAACCAGGTCTGCCCAGTGTACCAAGCCTGGCCCCTGGGTCCCTTTCCGGCCCAGAGAGGGGAAACTAGCGGCATGTTCGCCGCGCTCGTCCTTCATCAAGTGTCAACCCTGCTCCAAGCCCACGCCCACAACGACTACATGCACGCCAAGCCCCTGGCCACGGCGATGAGCTACGGATACGGGAGCGTCGAGGCCGACTTCTACCTCGTGGACGGCGAACTACTCGTCGCCCACGACCGTGACCAAGTCAAGGCGGGCCGGACTCTCGACGCCCTCTACCTGAAGCCGCTGGCCGAGGCCGTCCACCGCCACAAGGGTTCGGTGTACGGCGACGGCAAGCCGGTAGTCCTCCTGCTCGACGTCAAAGCCGACGGCAGCGCGGTCGTCCCGGTGCTCAAGCGGCAGCTGAAGCGGTACCCGGACGTCTTCGGCCGGGGAAAGCCCGTCCTCCCCGTCGTCAGCGGCGACCGCGACATCCCGGCCATCACCAAGGACCCGGAAAAGGTTCTGGCCCTGGACGGGCGGCTCGAGAACATCGGGGACGCGGCCGACGAGGTGCCCCTGGTCAGTGCGGACTGGGGTCGTGTGTTCACCTGGTCCGGCCGAGGCGACATGCCCGCGGACGAGACGGCCCGGCTCAAGGACATTGCCGACCGATGCCACAAGGCGGGCCAGAAACTGCGGTTCTGGGGCGCACCCGACATGGAGAAATCGTGGGGTTACCAACTCGCCGCCGGATGCGACTTGGTCGGCACCGACCGGCTCGAAAGCCTGGCGACGTACCTGCGGCACCGAAAGACGGGAACGCCGGACGGTCGTTGATGGCCCCGTCCGTGGACTTGAGCCTGCGGTCTCGGCCACCGCGACCGGTCGGCGAGGCTCCCGTCATGTTCCAACGGTGGGTCGATCTGACGTTCCTCCATTGGGAAGTCCCGGCGGACGACCTCCGCCGCGTGCTCCCGCCCGGGCTTGACGTCGACACCTTTGAGGGCAAAGCCTACATCGGGGTCGTGCCGTTCCGGATGGTGGACGTGAGGCCCCGTCTCTGTCCTGCGGTCCCTGGCCTGAGCCACTTCTTGGAGACTAACGTCCGCACCTACGTCCATCGGGCGGGCCAGGCGCCCGGCGTGTGGTTCTTCAGCCTCGACGCCGCCAACCGCGTCGGGGCGTGGCTGGGTCGCCAATGGTTCAAGCTGCCGTACCATTACGCCCGTCTGTCCATGGAAAGCGTCTCCGACGGTGGTCTGGTCTACCGTGGCAGGCGGGCTGCCGCGCCCTCGGCCCGTTACGAGGTGCATGTCTCCGGCGACGGGCCGGTGCGGCCAGCCCAGGTGGGGACACTGGAGCAGTTTCTCGTCGAGCGCTACCTCCTTTACACCCACCAAGCGGGCCGGCTGGTGTCCGGCCAGGTGTGGCACGAGCCGTACCGCGTCCGGCAAGTGTCGGCGGACCTGGTCAGCGAGACCCTGGTGCAATCAGCCGGCCTGGCCCATCCCGAGACGACACCCCTGGCCCACTACTCTCCCGGGGTCGACGTGGAGGTCTTCCGTCTGAGACAGGACGGCCCCACGGCCAGGTGAACGGGCTAGACGATGGACGTCGACAAGGCGCTGACCAACTCAGGGACGAAGTCGGGCCCGCCGTAGACCCAGCCGGTGTAAACCTGCACCAGGGACGCGCCAAGCTCCAGCTTCCGGCGGGCATCCGCCGGGCCCATGACGCCACCGACCCCCATGAGGACGGCGTCCGGCAACAAGTTTGCGAAGCGGGCCAGGGCGTCGTCGGCAAGCGGCCGCAACGGCTCCCCGCTCAGCCCTCCTTCGGTCGGACATTCCGGCGGCATCCCCGGCCGGGCCACCGTGGTGTTGGAGACGACGAGGCCGGTCAACCCGAAGTCGTGGACCACTTCGGCGATGTCGTCATAGGCGCCGTCGCCCAGGTCCGGGGCGACCTTGACAAAAAGCGGCTTCGCCCCGTCGATCTCGCGGAGCCGCCACAATATCCGGGTCAGGGGCTGCTTGTCCTGCAGTCCGCGCAGGCCCGGCGTGTTGGGAGAACTGACATTGACCACGACGTACGCGGCAAAGTCTTTGAGGCGGCGGAACGAGAACGCGTAGTCCTCGGCCGCCTCGTCAGCCGGCGTCACCTTGGACTTGCCGATGTTGATGCCCAGAGGGATCCGGGGGTCCGCCCGCTCCAGCCGGTTGGCCATCGCGTCCGCCCCCTCGTTGTTGAACCCCATCCGGTTCACGAGGGCCCGCTGTCCGGGGAACCGCCACAGGCGCGGCTTCGGGTTCCCCGGTTGGGCATGGCGTGTGACCGACCCGACTTCGACAAAGCCAAACCCGAGCTTGTGCCAATGGTCGACGGCCCGGGCGTCCTTGTCAAACCCGGCGGCCAGACCGACGACGTTGGGGAAGTCAACGCCGAACAGGCGGCGCGGGGACGCAGGGGCCTGGGGGGCACGCACCAGCCCCGACTCGACCGCCCGCACCGCCAGGTTGTGGGCGGTCTCGGGGTCAAGCCGGAACAGCAAGGGGCGCAACAGACCCTGATAAAGCGACATCGGCGGTCGGGATTATCCCACTTGACGGATTTTCGGACCTAGCTCTTGTTGCGGATATGGAGCAGGTCACCGTCCTGGATGACGTACTCCTTGCCTTCCAGATGCATCTTGTTGGCCTTGTACGCGGCATCCAGAGAGCCCGCCTCCACATAGTCGGCGTAGTGCACGACCTCGGCGCGGATGAAGCCCTTGGCGATGTCGTTGTGGATCGTGCCTGCCGCCTTCAGGGCGTTCGAGCCACGTTTGAGCGGCCATGCGCGGGTGTCGTTCTCACCCGCGGTGAAGAACGTGAGGAGGCCCAAGGCGTCGTACACCGCTTGGACGACGCGGTGGCTGGCCGGCTCCTCCAGGCCGAGGCTCTCCAGGAACTCAGGTTGGTCGGCGGCGTCGAGTTGGGCGATCTCCTCCTCAATGGTCGCGGACACGGCAAACGCCTGCGTCCCCTTGGCCATTTGCTCGGCGATCAGCTTGGCGACTGCCGGGCCCGGCGTGGCCGCCTCGTCTTCCCCCACGTTGAAGGCGAGGACCGTCGGTTTGGCGGAGAGGAACTGGTAGTTGCGGACGATCTTCAGTTCCTCCTCGTCGAACTCCATGTCCCGCATGGGGGTGCCGTTCTCCAGGGGCTCTTTGATCCGGCTGAAGAGCACCTGCTCCTGCATGTCCGGATGCCCCGAGGTCTTCACGTTTTGCGACTTCTTGAGCCGCTCCAAGCGGTTCTCGACGACGCCGAGGTCGGTGACGATCATCTCGACGTCCACCGCCTCTAAGTCTCGCTGGGGGTTGACGTCGTCGTGGTAGGCCGAGGTGGGCGACTCGAACGCCCGGACCACGTGCAGGTACACGTCCGCCTTTCGCGCCTCGTCCAAGAAGCGCTGGCTGAACATCTTCTGCGCTCCGCCCTGCACCGGATCCAAGTCGTCGTGAAGGATCACCGTGGCCGGGGTCTGCTTCTTTGGCTTCACCTGGGCGACGATCGTGTCGAACCGTGGGTCGGGCACCGGGACGGCGGTCACGTCACCCTTGGCCTGGCCTCGGCTGGCGGCGCGGTAGAGCGTCGTCTTCCCCGACTGGCTGAATCCGATCACCGCGACTTTCACTTGGCCTGCTCCTCAAAGACGACGCCCACACCGCCTTCGGGCAGGAGGCGGGGGACTCCCCAGAACGCACCCAACGACAAGACCAGGAGCGCCAGCGCGAGCCATGGGAACGGGGGTGCGGTGCGCTTCACGGGCAGGGAGTTTAGCAGAGGGACGGCGGCGTCAACGGGCCCGCGCTGGTAATCTCCCCGGCGTCCCGATGGCCCTCGCGCCCGCCAACCCGGTTATGTCCGCGCTGACCTTCGTCGGCGAGTGCGCCATCATGCTCGGCGACGTCGCGGCCAGACTCTTCCGCCGTCCGTTCGAAGTCGGAGAGACATTCAACCAAATGGCCTTTGTCGGGGTCCGCAGTGTGCCCATCGTCGCCCTGACCTCGATGTCCAGCGGCGCGGTCATCGCCCTCTACTCCGCCCAACTCCTCGTCCGCTACGGGGCGAGCAGCCTGGCCGGGGGCACCGTCGCCCTCGCCGTCATCCGCGAGCTGGCGCCCGTCCTCGCGGGGATCATGGTCGCCGCCCGGTGCGGCTCAGCAATGGCGGCCCAGATCGGCACGATGGCGGTCACCGAGCAGGTCGACGCCCTCCGAAGCCTTAACGTCCACCCCACCAACTACCTCGTCATCCCGCGGATCGTCGCAGCGGTGACGATGCTTCCCGTCTTGGCCGTCGTCGGCATGTACGCCGGGGTCGCGGGCGGCTACCTGGTCGCCGTCCCCCTCGGTCAAGTCGCCGACGGGGCGTTCTGGTCGTCGGTCCGCCAGTTCACCGAGGTCAGCGACATCACCGGCGGCATGCTCAAGACGGTCGTGTTCGGGTTCATCGTCGCGGTCGTCGCCTGCCAGCAAGGCTTGCGCACGTCGGGCGGAGCCGTCGGCGTAGGCAAGGCGACCACCAACACCGTCGTCATCACGATGGTCCTGATCTACGTCGCCAACTACTTCCTGACCGCGGCCCTGTTCACCCGGTGAGCCGGTCATAATCCCCCCATGCCAGTCGGCAGGTTCATGCTCGTCCTCCACTCGCACATGCCCTATGTGCTGAGCCACGGCAAGAGCCCCCACGGCACGGACTGGTTGAACGAGAGCGCGGTCGAGTGCTACCTGCCCATCCTTGACGCCCTCGACCGCCTGCGAAACCAAGGGGTCAAGCCCCGATGGACGATCAATGTCACGCCGATCTTGGCCGAGCAGTTGGACGACGAGGCGTTCAAGGCCGGTTTCGAGGAGTACTGCGAGGAGAAGATCCAGTACGCCATCCGCGACCAGGAAGACTTCCGCGCCAAGAACGAGCTCTGGATGGAGGGTCTTGCCGCGATGTGGCAGCGCCTGTTCACCAAGGCCCTGGTCGCGTTCAAGCACCAGTGGTTCAGGAGCATCACCGGGGCCTTCCAGAGTTTCGAGGAGGACGGTTGCGTCGAGCTCATCACCTGTGGCGCGACCCACGGCTACTTTCCCTTGCTCGGCACCGACGAGAGCGTCCAAGCCCAGGTCAAGCTGGCGGTCGCCTCACACGAGAAACGGTTTGGCAAAAAGCCTCGCGGCATCTGGCTGCCTGAATGCGCATACCGCCCGGGATACGCCTGGAAAGCTCCGGCGGGGACGGACGAGTCGGTCTGGGACCGCAAGGACGTCAGTGAGTTCCTGAAAGAGAACGGGATCGAGTACTTCTTCGTCGACAGCCACATGATCCGGGGCGGCGAGCCCCTGGGGACGTACTGGCAGAAATTCCCCCAGCTCGCCGAGTTGTTCGCCCGCAGCAAGCAGCTGTTCACCCCACCCGCCGAGTACCGCAGCGAATACGAACACTACGCGCTGCCCAACGGGACGGTGTGCTTCAGCCGCGACCCCGAATCGACGGTCAAGGTCTGGTCAGGCGACGTCGGTTACCCGGGCGACGAACATTATCTGGAGTTTCACAAGCAGCTCTATCCGGGAAGGCACCGCTATTGGCGTATCAGTCCGGAGAAGGGCGACCTCGGCAAAAAGCAGCCGTACGACCCGTGGGCGGCGTTCGAGAACATCGGCGACCATGCCGCCGACTTTGTGAACATCGTCAAGGGCACGCTTGGCCATTACCGAGGCCAATCGGGGCGCCCGGGGACCCTGGTGGCGATGTACGACACGGAACTCTTCGGCCACTGGTGGTGGGAAGGGCCGGAGTTCCTCTACGAGATGGGCCGCCGGATGGCCGCCGACCCCGACATCCAACAGGCTAGCGGGGGCGACGTGCTCGACGAGGAACCGGCCCGGCATATGATCCACCTTCCCGAGGGCAGTTGGGGCGAAGGGGGTTACCACTCGGTGTGGCTGAACCCCGACAACCACTGGACGTGGGACAAGCTCTATCCGGCCCAAAAGACGATGCGGACGATGGCCCAGACCATGGCCCACGGGCCGGCCAAGGAGATCGTCACCCAGGCGGCACGCGAGCTCCTGCTCGCCGAGGCTTCGGACTGGCAGTTCCTCATTTCGACCTGGGCCGCACGTGACTACGCCGAAGTCCGCTTTGACGACCACATCGAACGGTTCACTCGGCTCGCCGGCATGGCCGAACGTGTCCATAAGGGCGGCGTGTTGACCGGCGAGGAAGATGCTTTCCTTGCCGATTGCCAGCACAAAGACGCCCCGTTCCCCGACCTGGACCTCTCGTACTGGGCCAGGCTTGACCACCCGCTACCGGCGACGACCGTCCCGTTCTCATGACCGTCCCGAACGTCCGCCCGGCCCAATCCGTCTGGGCATTGATGTCGCGCGTCACCCTCTCCGCCGTGGCCCTGGCCCTGTTGGCCCTGACCGGATGCCAAGGCAACAAGGAACTGACGCCCAACCCGGAACCACCGAAGCCGTCCTCCAACGCGACGAACTCGACGGACCCGCCTAAGCCGGCCAACCTGCCGCCCGTCACCGGTCCGGTCACCAACCCCGACGTCTTCAAGGTCAAACCCGGTAAGGACCTCGGCTACAGCCCGTCGAAAATGGGCTTCGCCGATCTCGGCGCGAAAACAGACGCGGGGATCCAGCAGCTCAAGAACGGCAAGGGCGTCGTGGTCATGGAGTACGAGAGCCCCAAGGGCAAGTCCCATGGCAACATCGACATCTTTGTCCGTGACAAGTCGACCTACAAGGTCGAGTACCTCCTACCCAAGACCGAGGGGACGCCCAACCGGCTTGCGGGGGACGGGAAGCGGAACATGGTCTACGAAGGCTATGTGTGGACTAAGCCGACGCCCCGCAAGACGAGCGGCCCGATGTCACGGGCTGACGTCGACGCCTGGATCGCCCGGTTCCCCGCCGAGATCATGTCGGGCCTGCAGGACGGCGCCCCGGTGTGGCGGCGACTTCTCGACGCCCTGTCGTCCGACCCGGGACGCACCACGACGATGGAAGAACAGGAAGTCACGGTCAGCAAAGTCAAGCGTCCGATCTTCCGGATCGTCTCCAGGAAGAAGGGTGTCGAGGGCGACAGCCTGGAGATCGTCATCGACGGCCACCGGTGGCTCCCGCTCACGGTCAAGGCGTCCTTCCATGACGAGAACAAAGCCCCGGTGCACATGTTCTGGACGACAAACTGGATGTTTGGCGGCACCTTCCCGGACAGCGACTTCGTGATCCCGGTCAAATGACCGTGACAATGCTGGGGTTGACACGTCAAAACACACTGGAACCATGTTGACAACCCTTGCACTGGCCTCGACCCTCGCCATGGGGCAGGTCTCCGTTTCGGTCAGCCTCTACGCGAGTTATGACAACCTCAAACTGACCTCCGTCTCTCCCGGCAACTCGGGCGGGTCGTTCATTGCCGGTCTGGAGAACGGTGAAGTCAAGGTGATGGACTCGGCCAAGAAAGAGTCCATTGCGACGGTGACCGCGTTCGAGAGCTCCGTCCAGGCGGCGGCGATCAGTCCGGACGGCGGCACGGTGGTCATCGGCGACGACCTCGGCCGGATCTACCTGGTCAAGGTGCGCGGGGGTCAAAAGCTGATCACCTACCCGAGGGAAAAGGGTCATGGCCGTGGCATCCAGTCCATTGCGTTCTCGCCCGGAGGGACGCAGTTCGCCACCATCGCCCGCGACGACACCCTTCGCGTCTGGAACAAGAAGGGTGGCGATCCCGTCGCCATCGTCAACGGCGACGGAGCCAACTTCTACGGTCTGGCCTATAGCCCCGCCGGCTCGATCTACGTCGGTACCCTGAGCGAGGGCATCCGGATCTACACCGCCAAGGGTGATTTGGCCGCGACGCTCACCAACCCCACCGGCGAAGGTTCCAACTTCTTTGCGATGAACAAGTCGGCCCGGGTCGGGCTGTCCTGCAGCCGCAGCGGCCGCGTTTATGTCTGGGACCTCGCGCGGCGGAAATATCGGGGAGTCCTCGAAGGCCACCAGGACTACGTGAAGGGAGCCTCGGTCTCACCTAACGGCAAGATCGGCGCGACCAGTTCTAGCGACGGGACGGTCAAGGTATGGGACCTGACCACGCTCAAGTGTCTGGGCACCTACAACGACATGGCGTCACCTTGCCCCCTTGCCTTCACGCCGGACGGCAAGTACCTGGCCGCCGCGAACGCAGGCGACTCGATGCAGATCTTTTCAGTCCGGCCCGGACAAGGCCGATAGCGCTCCTCCTGCCGGGCCGCCCCTTGGGACCTTGAAAGGGACCGGGAACGGGGCCGGCCTGGCGGTTGTTACTCCCATCAAGCAGTCGTCGCAGAACCGGAGTCTCTCCCCAGGTCCGCGACGCGCCAACGACAGAGAAGAGCGAAGCAAGAGAGTCGACCGGGCCGCCCCATCGCAACGGCCCGGTCTTTTTTTTGTCACTTTTGTACACTCTTTCGATGGTCAAGGGTTACGAAGGCAAGTTGGTGCGTCTGGTCCCACTTGACCGGGAGCGCCACTTCGAGAACTGTTACCGGTGGATCAACGACCCCGAGGTGTGCGAAAACCTCCTTCTTGACCCACCGACCACCCGCGCCCAGGAGGAAGCCTGGTTCGCGTCTGCCTGCGCGGGCGACCGCCAGACCGTCTTTGCCATCGAGACCCTGGAGGGCGTCCACGTCGGCACCTCTGGAATCCATAACATCGACTTCAGGAACGGCCGCGCTAACACGGGCAGTTACATCGCCGAGCCACGCGAGAGGGGCAAGGGCTACGGCACCGACGCGGCGCGGGTCCGTGCCATGTACTGCTTTGACATCCTGGGCCTGCGTCTCCTGACCAGCAGCTATATGGACCACAACGCCGGTTCCAAACGCATGCAGGAGAAGTCGGGCTATGTCGAGCATGGCCGGTTGCCGTCCGGCTGCTGGAAGCGTGGACGCTACGTCGACGAAGTGCTGACCCACCTCACCCGCGAAAGGTACTTGGAACTACGCGGCCAGTGGTAGTTTAATGTCTACCGTGCCGGCGCGCACCACCCGCCTTAAACCGCTTAACGAGCATGTGGACGACCAGCTGAAGCTGGTCCCCACCAAGCCGGGCTGTTACATCTACCACGACGAGGAGGACGCCGTCCTCTACGTCGGCAAGGCGGTCAACCTCCGCTCGCGGGTGCGCTCATACTTCCGGCCCAGCGCGGTCTTGGGCGACCGCATCAGCCGGATGGTGCGCAAGATCAGGCGCATCGAGACGATCGTCGTCGACAGCGAACTCGAGGCGCTGGTACTGGAATGCAACCTCATCAAGCAGCACCGGCCACCCTACAACGTCCGCCTGCGCGACGACAAGAGCTACCCGTTCATCGTCATCACCAAGGAGGCGTTCCCCCGCGTGCTCTTCACCCGAAACCCGCGCAAGGGTTTCGGGAAGACGTTTGGGCCGTACACTTCGGCCTACGCTGTCCGCGAGACCCTGCAACTCCTCCACAAGACCTTCCCCTTAATCCCGTGCGGCAAGTCTTGGACGGGGGCGGCCGTGCAGAAGCCTTGCCTGTATTACCACCTCAAGCAGTGCCTCGCCCCTTGCGCCGGCCTGGCCGACCGAGGGGAGTACGGCGACGTGCTCGGCCAAGTGCAACGGTTTCTGGAGGGCAAGGAGGACGGCGTCGTGGCAGAGCTGAGGGCTCAGATGACCCGCGCCGCCGACGACCTGGACTTTGAGAAGGCGGCCCTCATCCGCGACCGGGTGGCGTCCCTCGAAAGCGTCCTCGAACGCCAAAAGGTGCTCAGCGACGACCAGGGCGACCGCGACGTCGTCGCCGTCGTCAAGGACGACCGAGGCGCCGCCATCCAGATGCTCTACATCCGCGGTGGGCGGTTGATCGGCCAGCAACAGTTCATCCTCGACGGCAGTAGCGAAGCGGCGCCGACCGACGCCGTCCAGGAGTTTGTCAAGCAGTACTACTCGGCCGCGCCGGAGATCCCGCGCGAGATCCTCTTGCCTGTCGAGATCGCCGAAAAGGGCATTGTCCAGCAGTGGTTGCGCCAACGCAAAGGCGGCGCCGTCACCATCGACGTGCCCCAGGGCGGCGAAGGGATGCGCCTGGTCGACCTCGCCGCTCAAAACGCGGAACAGGCCCTGAAGACCTTCGCCCTCGAGATGGAGCAGAAGGAGGCCTGGGCCGAGCAAGCGGTGGAGCAACTGTCGGAGGCCCTCGGGCTGCCGACCCCGGCCGTGCGGGTGGAAGGCTACGACATCTCGAACACGCAGGGCACCGCCCCGGTCGCTTCGATGGTCGTCACCGAAAACGGCGAGGCGGCCAAGGCGGAGTACCGCCGGTTCAAGATCCGTTGGCACCCCGAAAGCCCGGACGACTTCGCGATGATGAACGAGGTCATCACCCGACGGCTCCGCAACTACCTGGACGGAGACGAGAAGTTCGCCAAGCTCCCCGACCTCATGATGATCGACGGGGGCAAGGGACAACTCGGTGCCGCCCTCAAGGCCCGTGACTCTCTCGGCCTCACCGTGCCGATGGTCGGCCTGGCCAAGCGCCACGAGGTCGTCTATGTGCCGGTCGACGCCCCCCGACTCGTGGACGGGACCGAACTCGGCGACAAGTACACCTTTCGCGAAGTCGTCCTACCCCTCACTTCACCAGGCCTCATGTTGCTGAGAAAGCTGCGCGACGAGGCCCACCGGTTCGCCCTGACCTTCCACCGCAAGGTGCGGGACAAGCGGCTCCATGGCAGCGTGCTCGACGAGATACCCGGGGTCGGCCCACGCCGGCGGCGGCTGTTGCTGAGGACATTCGGCTCGATCGAAGGGATACGACGGGCCAGCACCGAGGAGATCGCGGCGGTGCCGACCTTCACGTCCAGGTTGGCCGAAGAGATCCTGGAGTTCCTCCGCGGCGAATCTGAGTGAGTATCCCAGTAGAGCGTGATATGAGAAAACCAAGTTCTACTGGGGAATTTGAACCTAGACTCGTCAGCTTTCGAGCATGTAGTCGGCGACCGTGCGGACGACCTCTTGAACGACAGGCGCGCAGTTCTTGAAGAGGAGGCGGTCGAAGACGTCGTCGCCAAATCTTCTGATCGGTTCGCTGATCAGGGCGTGGACGAACGACTGCGTGGCCCCGGTGACCCCTTGAAAGTCCAGAACGACCTCCTCGCCTGCCTCCAAGGCAGGCTCGACTTGGACAATCCGGATGGACCGGGCAATGTCCTTGTTCTCTGCGAAAGACCCGGCCAGTTCAGCCATGAAAACCGTCTTGCACATGTGTTAGCCCACTAGATGAACTTAGGTGACTTGTACCGCTCCTTCTTTCGCTCGCGTATCGCAGACATGTATGCAGTCCTAATTGCCGCCAAGAGAGCCTGGAACTCTTGGGTCTGGTCAAGCGACATGTCGATGCCGACGACGGTGCCCGGGAACCGCGGTGCGATGTTCGTCTCAGCGTGCCTGTCGAGCCGCGGGTCGGCATGGAGCCGGGGGAACCCCTTGTAGCGTTTGTCTCGCTTGGTCAGCTTGTACAGACCAGTACCGCTATAGAGGATAAAGTAGTCGCGCGCCACCATCGCCATGGACTTGACAAAGAAAAGCCCCGCTCCGGCGTTGGTCTCGGTGCCTCCCTCGCGGGTCGTCGTTCCGGTGATCCCTGGAGTCAGCGCAAGCGCAATTGCGTCGATCTCGTTCTTCACCGGCCAGGCATTTGAGATCGAGGCGCGGACGCCCACGCCCACATCCGCGATACCCAAACGGACCGTGTTGGTCTTTGGGTAGTACTGCGCCGCAACAAACGCACCCGTCGGGGACGCCGAGTGTTCCAGGACGTTGCGCACGAGCTCCCCGACTACGTACTTGATCGGATCGGCCTGTTGTGGCGCCAGGTGCAGCAGGGGGATCATGTCCGTAATAAAGCGCGTCTGTTCCGCGGAAGTGCTGATCTGTGTGACTGGGATGAACCTCCCGGCTGCTTCGTGCTTTTTGATCGTGAAAGGGGAGGCCTTGCCCAAGATTTCGAACAACCCCATGCGATCCAGATAGTGCCCAGATGTCGCGGTGATCGTATCAATGTGGACGTCCTGGGGACGGAGTCTGCTACCCAATGCCGCGATCATCGCGAGGACGACAGGGTGCACGCTCACCCACCTGTCGTGGGTGGTGACCGTCAGACGCCCAGGCTCACCAAGGTCGAAACCCCTCAGAAAGTGCTCGAAATTGCGAAGGTAGTCCGAGTTCGAGAGATAAACCTTCACAGCTTGGATTCTACCAGTAGAGCGTGATTATCCAAAATCACGCTCTACCGGAAAGCCTCACTTCAAAACGACGCTTGCTCGGCCGGCTCGCTGGAGTACACGAGGGCGCAAACGGTGCCGGGGACCCAGCCGAGGACGGTGAGGACCAGGGTGAGCAGCAATGGCTTCACCCCTCGGTCGATCACGGCGAGAGGCGGGCAGACGACGCTGAGGACGACGCGGTACCAGGGCACGTCGCGGTTGTACCCGCGTCGGCACCCCGGCCCCCCAGTACAATCCTGAACTTCCATGGACTTTAAAGCCACTCTGAACTTGCCAGACCCAAGTTCGGCCATCCCCATGAAGGCCGACTTGGCCAAACGTGAGCCTGACCTGCAGGCCCGCTGGGACGAAGAGGGGCTCTATCGTTCGATCATCGCGGCACGGCGCGAGGCCGGCGCCCCGTCCTTCGTGCTCCACGACGGCCCGCCCTACACCAACGGGCCGATCCACTTGGGCACCGCCCTCAACAAGATCCTGAAGGACTTCGTCGTCAAGTCGCGCTCCCTGATGGGGTACCGCGCCCCCTACGTGCCCGGCTTTGACAACCACGGCCTGCCGATCGAGCAGGCGGTGATGAAGACCTTCAATGAAAAGAAGGTGGTGCCGACCACCGTCGAACTGCGCCGGGCCTGTCGCCAGCACGCCGAGCACTACATCGGGGTCCAGTCCGAGCAGTTCCGACGCCTTGGCGTCTTCGGCCTCTGGGACAAGCCGTACACGTCGATGGCGTACAAATACGAGGCGGAGATCATCCGCGTGTTCAAGCGCCTGGTCGAGGGCGGCTACGTCTACCGAGGCCTGCGGCCCGTCCTGTGGTCGCCGACCTCCCAGACCGCCTTGGCCGACACGGAGATCGTCTACAAGGACCATGTCTCTGTCTCGATCTACGTCAAGTTCCCCCTGATCGAAGACGTGAACGGCGTCTTCGACGGGCTGGACAACGTCTCGACCGTCATCTGGACCACGACCCCGTGGACGATCCCGGCCAACTTGGCCGTCGCCTTCCATCCCAGCCTAGACTATGTCGTGGTCAAGTCCGGCGACGCCCACCTGGTGATGGCCGAATCGCTCTATGAGCACGTCATGCACAAGGTCGGCCTCGACATTGACCAAGTGGTTGACCGGATCAAGGGAAGCGCCCTAGAAGGCACAAGGTTCAAGCACCCGGTGTTCGACCGCGACTCGGTCGCCGTGCTCGCCGACTATGTCACCACCGAAGACGGCACGGGTGTCGTCCACACCGCGCCGGGCCACGGGCGAGACGACTTCTACACCGGTCAGAAGTACAACCTGCCTGCCTTCTGCCCGGTGGACGGACGCGGCGTGCTGACCGAGGAGGCCGGCGAGTTCGCCGGAGTCTTCTACCGGAAGTGCGACACCGTGGTGGTGGAACGGCTCCGCGAACTCGGCATGCTGCTTCTGGCCGAGGAGTACCAACACAGCTACCCACACGCCGAGCGCGACGACCAGCCCGTCATTTTCCGGGCCACCGAGCAATGGTTCGTCGGCATCGACGCGCCCTTTCATCTCGACCCGACCAAGACCCTGCGCCAGAAGATGTTGGAAGAGATCGACAGGGTCGAGTGGTTTCCACCATCTGGTTATGAACGTATCAAGGGAATGGTCGCGGGCCGACCCGACTGGTGTGTCTCGCGCCAGCGTCCCTGGGGCGTCGGGCTCCCGGTGTTCTACGGGGCCGACAGCGGCACCCCCGTGCTCGACCCCGTCGCCATCGAGGCGGTCGCCTGCCTCGTCGAGGAGAAGGGCTCGGACGCCTGGTACGAGGTGGAGGCGGCCGACATCCTGCCCCAGGGATACCGACACCCGACGACGGGCGAGACGAGCTTCCGCAAGGAGGTCGACGTCTTTGACGTCTGGTTTGACTCGGGATGCACCGCGCTCTGCGTCATGCCGGGCGAAGTCGAACCGGAGTGGCAGGACGAACTCCCTGTCGACATCTACCTGGAAGGCTCCGACCAGCACCGGGGCTGGTTCAACGTCTCCTTGATCCTTTGCACCGCCACGCGAGGGCACGCCCCCTACCGCCAGGTCGTCACCCACGGCTTTGTCACCGACGAGCACGGCCGCAAGCAGTCGAAGCGGCTGGGCAACGTCATCGACCCGGTGCACGTCTGCTCGACCATCGGGGCCGACGTCTTGCGCCACTGGGTGGCCAGCATCGACTACGAGACCGACATGCCCTGCACCGAGCAGATCCTCAAGGTGGTCGGCGAGGAGTACCGGACGGTCCGCAACTACCTGCGGTTCCTCCAGATGAACCTCTACGACTTCAAGGCGTCCGACCGCGTCGCTTTGCAGGGCATCGACGCCTGGATCGTCGGCAAGACCCACCAGTTGGCCGAAAACGTGCTCGACCTCTACCGCCGCTACGAGTTCCACCGTGCGATGGTCGACGTGCACACGTTCTGCGTGAACGTGCTGAGCAAGTTCTATCTCGACGCGATCAAGGACACCATGTACTGTGACGCCGCCGACTCGGTGGCCCGTCGGTCGGCGCAGACCGCCTGCCATGAGGTGTTGAGCGTCTTGTGCCGCCTTGTCTCACCGGTCTTGTGCCACACCGCCGACGAGATCTACGCCCTCCTCGACAAGCCTGACAAACTGGCCAGCGTGTTCCACGAGACCCTCAGCCCTCAGGTGCCCGTGGGATTTGACGCTCTTGACCAAAAGGTCGAGGCCCTGTTGCAGGTCCGTGGAGAAGTCTTCGCCGCGTTCGACAAGTGGCGGGAAGACAGGGGCACCAAAGACAGCCAGGACGTGGCCGTCGTGGCCACGGTCGACCCTGGCCAGGCAGAACTGGTCGGCTCCCTGGGGCTCGACCTCGCCAACCTCTTCAAGATGGCCTCCGTCGAGATCCGTGCCGGGGAACCCGCAACGGAGTTCACCGTCAGCCCGTTTGAAAAGTGTGCGCGGTGCCGGTTGCGGCGTTCCGACGTCCAGGTCGTCGAGTACCAGGGCGAGCAAGTCGCCCTCTCCGCTCGCGACCGGGCGGTACTCGGCCTATGAACAAGAAGCATGCCGCGGTCGTCGTCTCGAGCATGGCTGGACTGGTCGTCCTCGACCAGTTGGTCAAACTCTGGGCCCGGACGGCAGGCGACAACACGGTAGGCCGGACCATCGTCGCCCTGTGGCCCGGCGTCTTTGAGATCAAGCTCGTCTTCAACAAAGGCATCGCCTTCGGCATGCTCCAAGGCAAGGGCGTGCTCCTCGCCCCCATCGCCGTCCTTATTGGGCTCGGCGCCCTCGTCTACAGCATCGCCAGGCCTAAGGAAAGCCGGATGACGCACGTGACGATGGTGTGTCTTTCCGCCGGTGCGCTGGGTAACCTCATCGACCGGGGCATGTTCGGCCAAGTCACCGACATGTTCTGGATCCGTCTGATCGACTTTCCCGTCTTCAATGTCGCCGACGTCCTTATCACGGTCGCCGGGGTGCTCCTCGCCGTCGGTGCGCTCCAGGAGCTGGCGGGCAAGAAGTCCCCGGACCGCAACGCCTCTCCTGCTGAGCCGGTAACAAGCAACCAAGGAACTGAACCATGAGACCCACCCGACCACTCGGCGCCTTGCTCGTCTTGGGCGGCGTGTTCGTCGCCGCGACGCTGTACAAGGGCGCCAAGCCGATCCTCCAGCGCATCGGCGAGAAGATCAAGGACTTTGGCGACAAGGTCGGCGACGAGATCAACAAGGACGCTCCCGAGGCTGAGACGCCTAAGGAAGAGGCCACCGCCACCAAGACCGCCGACGCCACGACGACGGCCGAGGCGAAGGCCGAGGAGCCGGCTGCCAAGCCCAAGGCCGCCAAGGCCAAGAAAGCCCCGACCAAGACCGCGACCCGCAAGCCCAAGACCGCGCCTAAGCCCAAGACCACGACGACGACAGGGCGACGACGTCCGGCTGGAAACGTCGAGACCGGCTAAGTCAGCTCCCCGGCTGACACGAAAGACCCTGGCCCGCCGAGCACGACCGTTCGGCGGGCCGATACTTATTGGGGGTCGAGCCGGTTGTGCGACACTTCCATCCAACGGACATGAACGACACTGCGAACCACATCAAGGACATTGCGCTTGCCGACCAGGGCCGCGACCGCATCGAGTGGGCCGAGAAGGATATGCCGGTCCTGCGCCTGATCCGCGAGAGGTTCGCCAAGGAAAAGCCGCTCCGGGGCCAACGGATCGCCGCCTGCCTGCACATCACCACCGAGACCGCCAACCTCCTGCGCACACTCAAGGAAGGTGGCGCTGAGGTCGCCTGTTGCGCCAGCAACCCCCTCAGCACCCAAGATGACACCGCCGCCGCGCTGGTCAAGCACTACGGTGTCCAGGCGTACTGCATCAAGGGCGAGAACAACGACACCTATTACCGCCACATCCACCAAGCCCTTGACATCAAGCCGACCCTGACGATGGACGACGGGGCCGACACCGTCAACGTGATCCACAACGACCGCCGGGAGCTGATCGAGACGATCATCGGTGGCACAGAGGAGACCACGACCGGCGTGGTGCGCCTGCGCGCCATGGCCGCCCAAGGCGTCCTCGCCTACCCCATTGTCGCCGTCAACGACGCGGACACCAAGCACCTTTTCGACAACCGCTACGGGACGGGCCAGAGCACCCTGGACGGCATCATGCGGGCGACCAACATCCTCTTTGCCGGCCGGACCGTCGTCGTCGCGGGCTACGGCTGGTGCGGACGGGGCGTCGCCATGCGCGCCAAGGGTCTGGGGGCCCACGTCATCGTCACCGAGGTGGACCCGACCAAGGCGATCGAGGCGGTCATGGACGGCTTCCAGGTCATGCCCATGGAGCAGGCCGCCCCGCTCGGCGACGTCTTCATCACCCTTACCGGCAACAAGAACGTCATCGACGGCCGCCACTACGACAAGCTGAAGGACGGGGCGGTGCTCGCCAACAGCGGCCACTTCAACGCCGAGATCGACATCCCCACTCTGGACATGTCGTCCCAGGCACGGCGCATGGCCCGCGACTATGTCGAGGAGTTCACCCTGCGCAACGGCAAGAAGGTCTACTTGCTCGCCGACGGGCGCTTGATCAACCTCGCCGCCGCCGAAGGCCACCCTGCCTCGGTCATGGACATGAGCTTTGCCAACCAGGCCCTCTGCAGCGAGTACATGGTTCAGAACGCGGCCCAGTTGGCCAAGGACGTCTACACCGTCCCGGTGGACATCGACCGCCAGGTCGCCCTGCTCAAGCTGGAGTCGATGGGGGTCACCATCGACACCCTCACCCCGGAACAGGTGGCCTACCTGAACAGCTACGCGGAAGGCACCGCCTGATTCTCGGCGGGGGCAGTCTCCCCTAGTCCGGGGGTCAGGGGCGTCCCGATGGTCGTCGGGTTGGCCGCGGCGATGCGGGACAGTCTCCTCTAGTTCGGGGGCCAGGGGCACCCGATGGTCGTCGGGTTGGCCGCGGCGATGCGGGGCAGTCTCCCCTAGTCCGGGGGTCAGGGGCATCCCGTGGCCGTCGGGTTGGCCGCGGCGATGCTGGGCAGTCTCCCCTAGTCCGGGGGTCAGGGGCGTCCCGTGGGCGAGTCAGTGGGCATTTCCGGGTGGGTCCGGGTGCAATCTCCCGCCCCCACGGGGTACATTTCGCTTCCCCAGGGCCACTCCGGCCCACCGGGCCGGCCGGCTCACTCCTCCGGCCGACAACAGAAGACGGGCGGTTAGCTCAGTGGTAGAGCACTACAATGACACTGTAGGGGTCACAGGTTCAAGTCCTGTACCGCCCACCATTTTTTGAGCCTGAGTCAGCCACTCAGGCTCCGCAGTGCACGCCCCGCGTAGATTCTCGGCAAACCAATCCTGCCCGGCCCTGATCGTAGCCTCGTCGGTTATCACGTACTTGTCCAGTGTGTAAGACGGCTTGTGGCGGCCCATCATCGGTCTACTGGAGATATTTGCGAATCTTCGCTTGAACGTCCGTTAGATCGAATCCCGTCGCCCTTGACTCTTGACTAGTCACGAGCATTCCGTTCGAGCCGCCACCTTCTTCGGCAGGCAGGATTTGGTTTGATTGATACCATTGGAGCTTTTTCTCCCAACTGTGGCGGTAATCCTCCCGCTCAAGCATCCCGAGGTGCTCCCAATAAACGGTGCGCCCAGAGATTTCATCGTCCAGCGTGAAATCTGGGTAGCGAGTTGATCCACCGAATGTTAGCGCCTTCTCGTACTCAGGCGCGTGACCTGCATTGCGAAGAGCCTCGTAAACGAGCAATTCCGACTTGGAACGGACCGCGATGCCGGTGCTGGTTCTATGAATCAGACCTTCTTGGAAGAAGAGGCTGCCTTTGGCCTGCGGGAATTCCAGCATACGACAGGGCTGTAATAGGTTAGTCATTCGCCTTGCCGTTTCAGAGAAATGTGGGTCGGCAAACTGCTTCAGGATGCTACGGGGTCCCTGGTGCATGACAACCACACGGTCCTGATGCCTAGTCAGCGCCGTGTAGATAAGTTCTCGCGAGAGGATTGGGTGTCCCTCCGGCAGAACCAGAATGACAAGCTTGAACTGGCTACCCTGAGCCTTGTGGATAGTCAGGGCATAGGCAAGCTCAAGCGCCGTTTCTCCTTCCTCTCGGAAGTCGTTACCGTAGAAGTCGTACGTGAAGCCTTGTTGAGACGAGAATTCGACCTTCAGAATCTTTGGGTTCTTCCGGGTTTGCCACAGCCCAACCGCAATACCGATTTCTCCATTGGCGAGATAGCCAAGGGCTTCTTCTTGCGGATAGACCCTACTACCGTCACGACGATGGTTCGACAGGTTCATCACCTTATCGCCATAGACAATGCGTTCCGCGCCGAACGGCTTCGGGATCGAGCGCCAAGGCTTGGTCGCCAGATCCAAGAACCCGGATCGGAATCGCTCATGAATCTGCCGATTTATGTCTCCGACCCCGAAAGATGTGCCTCGAAGAGGACTCAGGATTTGCCATGCTTCAACTGCCGACACGGCTCCCGTGGTGCCGTTTCGGGTCGCGTTGAAGTAGTCGAAGTCCGCGCTGGAGGTAGCAGCGAGCGCCTTGTTGAACCCTCGGATATCGTCTGGTCCTGAGAGCTTGAGCTCGTCGACCAAGATGTCCACGAGTTTGACACGGAAGTCTTCCGGCTTCTCCCACTCTACAAAACGAATTGCCGCATGCTCGTTGGCACCACCGACAAAGACGTCGTCGTCTCCTGGAGACGGGGGCGTTGTGCTGAACCAACGTGCAAGGCGCATGTCGGGTCGCTCCGCTCCGACCTGTCGGCGCTCAATTGTGAGCTCGGCGAAGCCGGACGCAACGCGTGGGAAGCGGGACTCATAGTCCGTAGGCCTTAGGCGAGCGACGATGTCTACGAACGGGCGCCCTGCCCCGATAGGTGGGAGTTGGGCCGGGTCTCCGACAAAGATGAAGCGCTTCACGCCGGAAAGCGAATCGAGCAGAGCTCCAAGCATGTCCTCGGTAAGCATCGAAGACTCATCGACGATGACGGTGCCGAAACCGGTGGCCTTGGGTCGGTCATTCGTGATGTAGCGACCTGTTCGGCCCTCGTAGCGCCCATGCTGGTTGAGAAACTGAGCAAGCGTGAAGGCTTTGCCTCCACCGGCGAGTTCTTGCATGCGGACACGGGCCTTTCCCGTGGGGGCCAAAAGTAGAAGGCCCTCATCACGGATCTCTTCCTGAGCGCATAAGATTCCGAGCACCGTCGTCTTGCCCGCTCCCGCCGGCCCTGCAAGTACGCTGAACCGAGCTTCAGCGAGTTCGGCGAGCGCGGCCGCTTTCTCCGTTCTCGCCTGGCTCTCCTCCTTGTCAGTCGCAGGTCCAAACTTCACTTCAAGGAAGCCCAACCAGTCGCGGTCAAGGGCGTGCCGATTGCCTCCAATTCTGCCTTCCACCTGGCGACGAACCTCATTGCCAATAGCTTCGTACCGAGAAAGTTGGAGGCCCATATCATTGTCCAACGGGGCGACGACAATCTCCGGCTTCATTTCTGCAACTCGGGCCGTGAGCATGTCAGCCGTCACGGGACATGGTGGGCGCACCGGCTTGTTCAGAATGGCGTCTACAACCTTGTCCTTTGGGAGCAGTGTGTGCCCGGCAAGGGCAGCCTCCTCCAGTGAAGCAATCGTGAATGCCCGGACTCGCCGCAAATCAACCGCTGAGTCCAAGCCTGACGGGGATTCGAGGGGATGGCGAAGCCGCACGTTGTCTTCTGGAAACACGCCTCGGTCCACCGTCAAAAGTCGAACTCCTTCGGGATCGTGGCGGCTGATTTCGAAGATCCGATAGGGGTTCTGCATAATCTCCTCGTCAGAGCCCTCCCAGTTACGCTTGCGCCGCGAACCATCGTCGTAAAGAGAAGCGGCTTGGACTGTACTCAGTTCGAACCGGCTGAGCAACTTCAAGTAAGCCCTGCGCTCCGCGGTCAACCCTTTCCACGTCGGAGCTAGTTCATTGAGATCTCGATGCAGGTCGCTTGGCAGCACCGACGCAGGTTCGTTGAATGCCGTGCCAACGAGTGGCCAAGGGTCTTCGTTCACCCCGGCCTTCTGCTGAAGGGCGTGGGCGACAAAGATGCCTCGCGAGAGCCCGAATGCCGAAAGGACCGCTCCCAGGCCGGGAAACGGGCCGCGAACTTTCCACAACCGTATTAGTTCTTGGTGAATCCACTGTCTTTGAGCTTCGGTGCGGAGCCCAAGCTCGGACTCCATTCTGTCCAGCGCGGTATCAAGCGACAATAGCGCCGCAATTGCGCCGTCGTGCGTGACGAGCTCACTCGCGTAAGAGAACTCGTCCCAATGTTCGTCTGGAGCCTTGGCTGTATAGCGTTCCACGTCCAGATACGGGTTGTCCTCAACCTGCTTGAGGACATCGTAGTACGGAACCAGAAATCCGTCCTTGCCGTTGGGACGGATTGAATGTTGCACAGGACGCTCCCAGATCATGCCTCGCATCCCTTTGCCACTGCGTTCGAATTCTTTTAGGCCACCGATTGCCTTAACTCGCCCCGCGCCGATCAGGATTCGGCCCGTGGTTTCTAAAAACGGAACATGCTTGGCATAAAAGAAGCAAAGAGACTCTTCTTTGCGAAGGTGTGCTGCGAACCCGTCAAGCATCGCTCGCTGATTCTCCGCTTCGTGAATCCAGCTCGTCTTGTATCCAAGATCAGGCTCCCTCGCATCGTCAACGTCAAGTTCGTAAAGGTCTCGATATGATTCGATGTTCTCACGCATCATCCATCGGAAGGGGACGATATCTGCCGAGTAGGCCGGATAGCGATAAACCGTTGGGCTGAAGTGCCCGTAGTGCTTCCTATCCTTGTTCGCCAACGCATGGAGCTTGGTCTTTTCAATCTCGAACGGAGCCATGAACATCCCGCGTTCATCGACGCAGCACGGCCAATTGCTGACGGCTAGGATATCAAGAGACTGCCCTGCGTACTTCTTTTCCTCCTCGTCTCGCTTCTGTCCAGCTATCCGCGTGAGCTTCGCGCACGCACCGTTGAGGTGTGGTGCTTTGCACACGACTCCGGCCCATCCGGCGTCGTGCCAGGGGACGCGAATCGAAACGTGTCTAAGAGCCGCGTTGCTGTCCATGGTCTATCTAGCTCAATAAGCCTCGCCGGGACGGCCATTGCTGGGTTGCGTTCCTGCCTCAAAGCCGTCATTCGAGCCAAAGTGGTATAGGTAGCAATATTCTGACCTACAGACAGCGGACGCTAACGTAGATGCAGCGCGGAGGAACTCTCCAGTCCCAAAAAATTCTTAAGCCTGACTATCATCCACCACTGCGGAGATTCCCCATTTCCAGGCCCATTCGGGCCCGCACAGGCAGGCTCGCCGTGACATTGCCGTCAACCTACCACCCTCAACAACGGCCCGCCAACCATCGAAATTCAGCCATTTGTAAACCTGTCCTTGAACTTGCGAGGCGGGTTCTTCGGCAGTGACACTGTAGTGGTCACAGGATCAAGTCCTCAGCGCCACCCTCGGCCACAATGCGTTGATGGAGACCGTGCGGTTCGCCCCCAGC